>CAIKWU010000340.1 GCA_903831155.1 uncultured Planctomycetaceae bacterium
CCCGGCCGGTGACAGGCCACGGCCTGCTCTTCATGAGCACGAGCTTCAACCAGCCGCGGCTTCTGGCCGTGAAGCTCGCCGCCGATGGCGGCGGGGCGGAGAGCGCCTGGCAGGAGAAGAAGGGGGCGCCGAGCAGGCCCTCGCCGCTGGTCGTCGGTGACCGGCTCTTCATGGTGAGCGACAAGGGCGTGGCCACGTTCCTCGACGCGCAGACAGGCGCAGCCGTGGCGACGCTCCGGCTCGGTGGTAACTTCTCATCATCACCGCTCTTCGCCGATGGCCGGATCTATGTCGGCAATCGCGACGGCGACACGTTTGTGATCGACGCGGGCACTGGCCCGGGGGCCGAGCCGAGCATCCTGGCCACGAACCATCTCGACGGACGGATCTTCGCCACGCCTGCGGCCGTGGGCGACTCGCTCTACCTCCGCACCGACACGGCGATCTACCGGATCAGGAATGCCGCCGGCGAGCGGCCCTGAAGCCGCCGCCGTCGCGCGATCAGCCGCATCCGCCATGGTCACCCCATCGTACCGTGCCGCGATCATGCCGACACCACGGCTCGAGGAGTGCCGCGGGAGCGGCGGCGCGGTTAGGCTTCCCGCAGACCCATGACCGCTCTTCCTTTCACCTGCCGATCGGTTTCACGCCGCGGCTTTCTGGCGGCCGCGGCTGCGGTGGCCGCCAGTCCCGCCTGCGGTGGCGATACGGCCGTTCGCCGCCGCGGCATCCGGCTAGGGTTCGACAACTTCGCCGTGCGGGCGTCGAAGTGGAACGCTCGGCAGCTCGTCGATCATGCCGAGTCGCTCGGGTGCGACTCCGTATTCATCACCGACTTCGGCCCCTTCGAGGCGAAAACCGACGACGACGCGCTGGCCGATCTCCGCTCGTACGCAGGCGACAAGGAGGTGGGGCTGGAACTCGGGTCGTGGAGCATCTGCCCCACGTCAAAGACGTTCAAGCAGGAGTTCGGCTCTCCCGCGGAGCATCTCGCCACCGGCATCCGCATGGCCAAGGCCCTCGGCTCACGGGCCTTTCGCGTGATCCTCGGCAACCAGGAGGATCGCCTCTCGCCCGGCGGGATCGCGGCCCGAATCGACGACGCTGTGGCCGTGCTGCAGCAGGCCCGCGGACGGGCCCTCGACGCGGGGGTGAAGATCGCGGTCGAAAACCACGCCGGCGACATGCAGGCTGGGGAACTGAAATCGCTCGTCGAGCGGGCGGGCCCTGAGTTCGTGGGCGTGAACTTCGATTCGGGCAACGCCTGCTGGACGCTCGAGGATCCCGTGCGGGCCCTGGAAACGGTCGCCCCCCACGTGGTCACCACGAGCCTCCGTGACGCCATGGTCTGGCGGACGCCGGACGGCGTGGCCGTGCAGTGGACCGCGATGGGTGAGGGCTGCACCGACCTCCCGGCCTTCTTCGACCTCTTTGAGAAGGCCTGCCCCGGCGTGACGGTGCACATCGAGACGATCTCCGGCTTCACGAAGACGTTTCCGGTGCATGACCGCGGGTTCTGGAAGGCCTTTCTCGACGCCAAGGCCGCCGACTTTGCCGCCTTCATGGCCCTGGCTGACAAGGGCCACGCGATCGAGCCCTTTTCCCCACCGCCGGGAGCCGACCGGGCGAAGGCCGAGCAGGAATATCAACTCGGCGAACTCGCGCGGAGCATCGCCTTCTGCCGCAACACGCTCGGCCTCGGCCTGCGCGTGTAGGCGTCACTTCTGCCGGAAGGCGAACACGCCGCGCTTGTTCGCCACGACGACGTCGGGCTTGTTGTCGGCGTTGAGATCGGCCACCGTCACCTGCGTGCCCACGCCGCTGTCGTCGTCGATCTTCTCGGCCACATAGCGGACATCACCCGAGCCGTCTCGGACCAGCCGAAACCAGTAGAGCACGGGCGGCGCATTGGGATCGATGTCGCCGCTCACGCCGTGCGCCCAGCGGCGTTTGCCGGTCACGACGTCCTGCAGGCCGTCGCCGTCGATGTCGGCCGCCGCGAGGGCGTGCAACTGGCTGAAGGTCACGCCCTGTGCGTTCTCCGCGGGCGCGGCGCCCATGATCCGATGCTCCGCGAACGAGCCGTCGGCCCGCTGCTCGAACCAGCCGAGTCCACAGCCGTGGGCGTTGTAGCTGGTGACGACGTCGTTCCGGCCGTCGCCGTTTGAATCGGTGACGAGCATCTGGGCGCCGCCGTGAGCGTCGGCGGGCCCGAACGGCACCGCATGAAACGGCCAGATCGCGGCGTCGCGGTCGCTCGGCTGCTCGAACCAGCCGTCCTTCGTGAGCAGGTCCATGCGGCCGTCGCCATTGATGTCGCCGGCGCCGTAGCCGTGCGTGTACCGGAAATACTTCGCGTCGTTCTCGGGCGACCGGGGCGTGATCGGATGAAACCGGCCCTTGCCGAGCGGGGTCGCCCAGTCGATCTCGGCGAAGCCAAGTTGGCCGCCTCCCTTGCCCTGCGCCTGCGGGGGCTTCACGAGGTCGCTGGAATGCACGAGCAGTTCGGGCTTGCCGTCGCCCGTCATGTCGACGAGTCCCGGCGACTCGCCGTCGGCCACGTCGAAGATCGCGTGCTTCGCCCAGTGGCCCGTCTTGCCCTGTGGATTCACGAACACGTGCGCCGGCTCGCCTGGCAGGCCGTAGACGAGGATGTCGCTCCAGCCGTCACCGGTGAAGTCGTGGGCGAACGCGAGAAAGTAGTCTGAATAGCCGCGGGCGGGGTCGTAGGGAGTCTTCGACGGGCCTGAGGGGTTGTCGGCCGGCGGCGTGAACTCGGTCGTGCGGGCGAAGTCGGGGCCGTGCCAGATCAGGTTGCCGGCCGTGATGTCGGCGTTGCCGTCGTGATCGAAGTCGGCGACGGCGCAGCCCTCGGCCACGAACCGCTCGGTGAGCGTCTGCTTGTCGAACGCCACGTCCGCGCTGGTGGCCGGGGGCGCGAGCGCCAAGGCGATCACGATCACCACGATGAATCCCCGCATGTCGATCCCTCCCGCGATGCCGCTCCACGCTGGCCGGTGATGCCAGGCCGGTGAAGCGGCGTTATCCTGCTCACCATACGGCATTCCCTTCCCCGACTCCACAGGCGGCTCATGGTCCGCATGGCGAGACGCGACGAACCGGCCATCGAGCCGATGCAGCCCCCGGGCATCGAGCTGCATTCGATCGACTACATTCCGGCCTCGGAGCGGCACGGCACGGTCCGGCACCTCGGCGCCCTGTGGTTCGTGAGCGGCGTGAACCTCACCGGGCTCGCCACCGGCATCACCACCGAATCGGCCGGCGCGGGGCTCGTGTGGACGCTCGTGGCCACCGTCCTGGGATCGCTGTTCGGCACCTTTTTCATGGCCTTCCACTCGGCCCAGGGGCCGCAGCTTGGCTTGCCACAGCTCGTGCAGTCGCGGCCGCAGTTCGGCTACCTGGGCGCGGCGGTCACGGTGTGGGTGTTCGCCTTCGTCAACTACGTGGCCTTCAACACATCCGACGCGATCCTCTCCGGCGACGCCCTGCACGCCCTCGCGGGGCTCAGTCCCGACGCCGGCTATCTCTTCTCCGCCACGGTCGCTGCCGGCGTGGCCTTCTTCGGCTATCACTGGATCCACCGCATCAACCAGTGGCTCGCGTGGCCGCTCGTGCTGGTGATGGTCGGGCTCACACTCGCGGCAATCCGGTCGCCCTCCCTGCCGGCCGATGCCTGGACGCCGGGCCCGTTCCGGATCGGACCGTTCATGACGGTGTTCGCGATCGTCGCCGGCTTTCAGCTCGGCTGGGCGCCCTACGTGTCGGACTACTCCCGCTACCTGCCCGCCGACGTCGGTGTCAGGGCGACCTTCTGGTGGACCTACCTGCCCAGCGCGCTCTCCGCGATCTGGGTGTTTGGACTCGGCGCCGTCCTCTGGGCGGCGGGCGGCGCCGGCAGGTCGCCGGTGGAGGCCTTCCGCACCGTCGGCGACCAGCTCTGGCCGGGGTTCGGCACGCTCGCCGTGGTGGCCCAGTTCATCGGCCTGCTCTCGATCATGGCGATCAACCAGTACGGCGGCATGATGTCGCTGATCTCGATCGCCGACTCGGTGCGGCCGGTGCGGCCCAGCCGCCGCATCCGGGCCCTCGGCATCCTGGCGATGTTCGTGCTCGTCTGGGCGATCGCCCGGCTGGTGGGCGTGGAGCGGTTCACCTCGTTCTACGGCAACGTGCTGATCTTCCTCGGCTACCTGTTCACGCCGTGGACCGCGATCAACCTCGTCGACTACTTCTTCGTGCGGAAGGGGGCGTATTCGATCCGGGAGATCTTCCGGCCCGACGGCATCTACGGCCGCTGGGGCTGGCGCGGGCAGGCCGCCTACGCGCTCGCCACCGTGGCGATGGTGCCCTTCATGATGACGACGCCCTACACGGGGCCGGCCGCCCGGGCCCTGGGCTTCGACGGCACGATCTTCGTCGGGCTCGTGGTGGCGGGCGTCGCCTACCTCGCGCTCTGCCGCGACCTCGACGTGGCGGCAGAGCGTCGGCTCGTCGAGGCGGAGGGCCTGGTCCGGCACCGGTAGTCCCAGCGGTTACGGCGTTCCGAGCTTCGCCTCGATCGCCGTCACCGCGGCCTTCGCCTCCCCGGCCACGTCGGGCATCTCGGCGGCCTCCTTGGCCACCGCGAGCGTGGCCGCGTGCGGATAGCGAACGAGGATCTCGATCACGGCCTTGCGATCGGCCGGATCCTTCGCCGCGGCGAGTGCCCTGCGGCACATCTCCGCCCGCTCCGGCTCCGGCAGGGCGAACTGCCTCGCGATCCGCACGTAGCCCTTGAGCGCCCGGCCGCGGTAGGGCCCGGCCTTGTCGGTCGTGGCCAGATCCAGGAGCACGGGCGCCGCGTCGGCCGTCATCCACTTGCCGAGCACCCGCGTCGCGGCGTCCTGCAGCGCGGCATCTCCCGAGGCCGCCGCGGCCGCGACGGTGGCCAGCGCCTTGCCGCCCCCGACGTCGGCGAGCGTGTCGACGAGCACGCCGGCCCGCGGTCCGGCCGAGCCGATCGCCTCAGCGATCACCGCCGCGCAGCCGTCGCGGTCGGCCATTCGCACGGCTGCTTCCTTGAGGGCCGTCGAGGCGGCGGCAAGCTCGGCGTCATCCCGCGGGTCGGCGACCCGGCGGACGAGAATGCCGAGATCCGGGAGGCTTACGATCGAGCCGAGCGCCGCGATCGCGGCACCGCGCACCGCTGGGTCGGCATGATCGGCCAAGGCCTGCACCTTGGCTGAGGCAGAGACGATGCGGCGGTCACCGATCAGGCCCACGACCACGGCAAGCACCGCCGGAGCCGAGTCGAGCCGGGCCACGATTCGCTCGTCGACGCCCTCGGCCGTCATCCCGGCGACGGCCTGCCGCGCCGTCGCCACGATCGACGGGTCGCCAGCCTCGGCGAGATCGAGGAGTCGATCGGCGGCTGCGGCATTGCCGCAGCGGCCGGCCGCACGGATGGCAGTGAGTCGCACGGCAGGCTCGCCGGCCGCGGCTGATTCCAGGAGCGCCTGCTGCACGGCCGCACCCGCACCTTCGGCGTTGCGATCGGCGAGCAGGTCGATCACCAGCGCCCCGCGGTCGCCACCGAGGGCCCTGGAACCAGCCACGGTCTTCAGCAGTGCGAGGTCGACCTCGTAGGCGAGGGCCGCGTCGCGGTCAGGCCCGGCCGCGAAGTCGCGGGCCGTGAACAGACCCATGTTGAAGAGCCGCTCCGACGGCGCCTGGAGGAGTTCGACGAGCAGCGGCACGCCGTCTCGACCGCGGGCCAGGATCGCGGCCCGCCACGCCTCGGCCCGCCGCTGCTCCGACACGTCGGCTGTCCGCACGGCATCGAACAGGCCGCTTGCAGCAGCCGTGCTGCCCGCCGCAGCCAGCCGCTCGCCGCAGACGACGCACGCCTCGGCCACAAGGTCGCGATCGGGCTTCCCTGCGGCGAGGGCGCCGGAGAGTGCCGCGGCCGACTCGGCCGTGCCGATCGTCCCGAGCGCCGCGGCAGCCGCGGCCGCGACGTTCGGGTCGCCATCGCCGAGCCGCGTGATGAGCAGGGGCACGGCGGACGCGTCACGCCGCACGCCGAGCGAGTTGATCACGCCCACGAGCTGTCGGCTGGCGAGCGTGGTGTTGGCCGCTGCAGCCGCCCGCAGGGCCGCCGAGGCCTCATCGCCCGGAATCGCCTCGAGCGTGATCCGCGCCCATGACGAGAGCCGCTCGTTGCCGAGATAGGTGGCGACATCGGCCACGCAGGCCGGCGAGCCGTGCACCGCGAGCCCCTTGAAGGCCAGGGCCTTGTCCGCTTCCGGCGTCTCGGACCGGATCACGGCGAGCAGTTCCGGCTCGCGCGACGGCGCGGACTGCTGGGCATGCACCCAGCCGGCGGCGAATGCCAGGGCCGCGGCGACCACGGCACAGAAATGCGACTTCAGCATCACAGCCTCCAGGGCTCACGGAGCGACTCCGACCGCAGCCGGTTCGCCTGATCGTCGTTCACGAACTGCCACGACGCGGTGTCGAGCTTCACGGGGCGGCCCAGGAAGAGCGCCACGTTCGCCGCATGACAGGCGATGTGGGCGTTGCAGGCCGCGTCGGCGTTGCCCTTGGGCTTGCCGCGGGTCTTCACGCAGTCGAGGAAGTCGCGGACGTGGAACGTGGCCGGATAGCCGCCGATCTCCTCGACCTTGCGGCCCGCCATCAGTTCGGGCGACGAGAGCACGATCTTCCCGCTGTCGCCGGCCTCCACCCAGCCCGTCTCCCCCTCGAACCGCACCGGGCACGAACCCAGCGGGATCCAATCCTTCTCGCGGAAGATGAGCTCCGCGCCGTTTGCGTAGCGGCAGACGATCCGGCCATCGACGGGGGGTGCGTAGTCGACCGGCGGCGGGCAGTCGTTGACCGCCCACTGGCAGAGGTCGACGCAGTGCGATCCCCACTCGAGCACGCCGCCGCCGACGAGCCCGCCTCCCTTCTCGAAGTTGAATCCGTCGGCGAGCGTCTTGGCATTGAAGGGCCGCCAGGCGGCCGGGCCGACGTACATGTCCCAGTCGGCCACGGCCGGATCGGGCAACTGGTCCTCCGGCAGCCAGCCGCTGGAAAACGCCCGCATACCCTGCGGATGAGCGAACACACGCGTGATCCTTCCGAGCCGGCCGGTGCGGGCCAGTTCGCAGGCGAAGGCGAAGTGGGGAAGGTTCCGTCGCTGCGTGCCCGCCTGAAACACCGTGCCACACCGCCGCATCGTGTCGCGGAGGATCAGGCTCTCGGCGATGTTCTTCGTGCAGGGCTTCTCGCAGTAGACGTCCTTGCCGGCCTTGGCGGCGAGCATCGCCATCAGGCCGTGCCAGTTGGGCCCGGTGGCGATCAGCACCGCGTCCACATCCTTCTGGTCGAGGAGCTCGCGGAAGTCGCGGTAGGTGCGGCACTCGGCGGTGCCGTGGTGCTTGTCGGCGATCGCCTTCACGGCGTCGCGGCGGGCCTGCTTCACGTCGCAGACCGCCACGAACTGCACGTCGGGCTGCTGGAGGAAGCAGCCGAGGTCGTATTCGCCGCGGCGGCCAATGCCGATCCCGGCCACGCGGACCCGCTCGCTCGGCGGCACGGCCCCATCGAGCCCGAGCGCCGACGACGGGATCACCAGCGGCGCCGCCACGGCGGCGGCCGAGCCGGCCACGACCTGCTTCACGAACCGCCGGCGCGAACCGACGCCGTCGATGTGTCCACTCCTGGTCATAGTTCCCCCTTCACG
>CAIKWU010000341.1 GCA_903831155.1 uncultured Planctomycetaceae bacterium
AGCACGGGACCAGGGGCGAAACCAGAGTCGCGGGTGCCGTGGGCGAAGCCGCTCACGGCCGAAGCCGCCGCGCGGCTCACGCCCACCGCGGTGCTCGATGGCACCGACGGCTGGAACCCGGCAGCCGACTGACCGGCACGCATCCCCTCACCCACGGCAACCATTCCATGCCCTCCCGCGACGATGACCTCGACGATGATTGGGACGACGACTCGGAGGCCGACGCTGACCTCCGCGACGAGGATGACGACGAGCCGACCGTCCCCTGCCCGTTCTGCAAGCGGGAGATCCTGGAAGACACGCCGCGCTGCCCGCACTGCGAGCGGTATCTCTCCGAGGAAGACTTCGCCCGCGGCGGGAAGCCCCTGTGGGTGGTCATCACGGCGGTCGTCTGCCTGCTGATCGCGATCTGGCTGGCGTTCGCGGCCTTTTGACCGTGGCTCGATGCCACGACCCGGGCATCGGCGATCACGGATCAGCGTTGCGATGCGGCCCAGAACTCGCGGGGGGACCGCCGGAGGAGCAGCGCTGTTCCGACGAGGAGCAGGACCGTCCCGGCCGAGGCCGTCGGTTCGGGCACCGCCGCCACCCGGGCGGCCGACGCCACCGGCGGGGAGTACGTGCCGGCGTCGTAGAGTCCGGTCGAGACGAACTCGGCGATGTCCAGAATATCGACGATGCCGTCGTACCCAAAGTCGCCTTCACTCCACGATGCCGACACCCCGGTATCGAGTTTGGCGGCGCCGAAGATGCCGGCGACGTCGAGGATGTCGATCTGGAGGTCCATGTTGGTGTCACCCGCGGCCGCGTAGCCCAGGAGAATGCCCCCAGCGCCATCGTCCAGCCAGCCCACGGCGCGGAGAGAGCCGGCCGCCGCCTCACTCGCGGCCGTGGTCGACGTCACCCCCGATGTCCCGTTCCAGGTGCCGTCGCCGCGTCCCTCGCTCAGCAACTGCACGGCCCGCTCCGGCGTGAGCCCCGATTGCACGAACAGGCCGCCCGACGTGACGTCGATCATCGCCCCGGCTGCAACGTCGACCGTCGGCAGGCTGGCGACCACGTTCGGCGCGACCTGCAGGCACGCACCGGTCTCGACGGTGATGCCCTCACCTGAGTAGGCGTCGGCAACCGCGAATCTCACGATGCCCTCCCGAACGGTGAGAGACCCGGAAAGCGTGTTGGCGCGATCCAACACCAACGTGCCGGCCCCGATCTTTACCACGGGCGTCCGCCCCGTGAGCAGTGGATGACCGGCTTGGCCTTGTCGCATCGCCCCACCGCGGACGTCGATCGTCACGGTGGGGACGGGAAACCCGATGCTGACCCGCTCGCCCGTCACGAAGAGGTCGGAGGCGTTCGTCGACACGCTCACCCGTGACACCGACGCCGACATGCCGTAGGCGACGAGGCCGAGGAAGGTCGCGGCATCATTGCCGGCCACGGCCGACATCGTCGTAGAAACGAGCGTCGTCCCGGACCCCAGGTTCATCGTCAGCGAAAACGTGCCCGCACTCCGCCGCTCGTCGAAATCGGTCAGCGAGAATCGGCCTCCGAACGCCGCCGCATTGGCAATCGACTGGAACACGAGCGGCGTGGAGAGGTTGTACGGCGTGATGGCATAGGGGCCGTTGAAGACCCGATAGAGCCCCCCATCGGCCGTGACGTCGTACGACAGATTGGCGACGCCCCGCGCGGACAGCGGATTCGGGATCGAACCTGGCGACGGCGTGCCGCCGAAATCATTGCGAAAGACCGCGCCGGTCAACTCGGCCAGATAGGCGGTCTCGTCCGTAAACCAGCGGTAATCCGCGCCGCAGGCAACCGGACCCCCGACCGCCCCGACGACCATCACCGCGACGAACACCGTCTGGAGCGTCGGCCATGCCTTCCGACCGCGACGCGAATGAACGCCCAACCTCGGCATCAACATTGGACTCCTGGGATTTCGACCCCCCTTGTAACGCAAAGACCCACTCGGGTCGGCCCCAGGGACGTGAGGATTGTGTGAGTTTTTCGTGAGCGACCAAGATTCGCGTGGCGTGCTGCGCGGACGATCGAATAACGTTCGATGCAAATCCCCCCGAGCGATATCGTGTCACCCCTCCTCAGTAGCCCGTCGACCCCCTGCCGCAACGTGGGGCAAACCCCGGCATCACCACCCGATGCCGGCCGATTCGGTGGAACCGACTCGGCGAGGGGCGGGCGAGCGGCAGATGGTTTCACGCTCGTCGAGCTCCTCGTGGTGATCGCCATCATCGCGGTCCTCGTCGGCCTGCTGCTGCCGGCGTTGTCGGCGGCCCGGGCCGCGGCGAATGCTTCCGCGGCCGCGAACAACCTGTCGTCGTTCGGCCGCGGGCTCATCCTCTTCTCGAATGGCGATCCCGACGGCCGCTTCTGCAGCGGCGCGTTCGACCACGTCCTCGACGGCGACATCCGCTCGCGGGGCTGGGTCGCGGATCTGATCGGCTCCAAGGTGGCGATTCCAGGCAAGGCGCTCGACCCCGCCAGTCGCTGGAAGGTCAGCGAGACCGTCGCCGACTACGCGGGCGCGGCGCGGCAGGGAACGTCGGTGCCCCTCGACGGCTCGGAACACGGCTGGACCTCCACGAGCTACGCGGCGATCTCGGGCAGCGCGTACTTCGGGAGCATCGAGGCGATGAACGACGTCTGGTTCACCGGTCACAACACCAACGTCGCCACCACCTGGCAGCTCTGCCGCGGTGATCCGCAGACCACGTTGGACAACGCCTATCCGGGCTTCGGGAGCATCCGCGGGTCGCCCGTCGAAGGGACCGGCCCGCTCGACACCGGCGTGCTCGGCCGCGCGGCCACGACGCCGGCCCGAATCGCCCTGATGGGACCGGCTCGAGCCTGCGATGGTCCGTCGTTCGTGGTGCGGCCCGGTTCGATCCCCCTTCGCACCGGCGTCGCCGACGGGGTCATCAACCGCTTCGTCGGCTTTCGGCTCGTGCACCCCAGCGACCTGCTGCTCGACAGTTTCACCGACGGCATGAACGTGGTGTTTCAAGACGCCGATCTCGGCGGCGGGCCTGGCCGAAAGATCCACGAACTCTCCGACATCCACCCCCTGCACCAGCCGAAGGCGCGGGGCGTGGGAGGATTCGCCCCGCTCCTGTTTGCCGATGGCCACGTCGACCGGGTCGCCGACACGTGCGGCCCGGGCTCCACGCAGCCGGATGGGTTCATCGGCAACGGCGTGGTCGCGAACGCCACCGGTGCGATCACCGGACACACGATCGACGGGCCGTCGTACCAGGAGGCGGCCGATCAGGTGTGGCTCCGGCGGCTCGAGTCGGCCATCCTGCAGGATGGCACGAAGGTCGAGCCATGACGCCCGCGTCAGTCCTTCCCGGCAGGCCCGTCGGGCTGCCGTCGGGCCTCGTCGGCTCGTGCCGCTTCCTCGGTCTCTGGGCGGGCGTCGGCGAGCCGCCGCATGGCGGCCACGGTCTCGGGGTGATCCGCGCCCAGTGTCGTCGTCCGAATCTCCACGACCCGCTCCAGGAGCCGCGCGGCCTCCGTGCGGTGGCTCGCGCTCCCGTCAGCCAACTCCCCGGACGGCGGGGGGAGTAAGGCGATCAACTCCAGGCAGTCGGCGGTCTTCGGATGCACGGGGCCGTTGGCGCGGGTGCGAATGGCGAGGGCTGCGTCGAGCAGCTCGCGGGCGGCGTCGATGTCGCCGCCCGCGGCCCGTACGGCGGCCAGCGTCTCCATCGCGAAGGCCGTCGCGGCGTGCCTTCCCCCCGACACCTTCTGGCGAATCGCCACGGCTCCCAGCGCCGGCGCGATCGCCTCTTCCGGCCTGCCCTGATCGACGAGCGTGCGAGCCAGGCCGGCGAGCGACGCGGCGGTCAGGGGATGCGTCGGCCCCGCGGTCCGCTCGCGGATCGCCAGCGCTTCGCGGCACAGCCTCTCCGACTCCACGAGGCGGCCCAAGGCCCTGCAGGTCGACGCGAGGTTGCCGAGTGACTCTGCCGTGTCGAGATGCGCGGGGCCGTGAACCTTCCGCCGGATGCCGAGGGCGCGGCGGTGCAGCGGCTCAGCCGCCGCGGGCGCATACCGGGCATCCTCCAGGCAGGCCAGGTTGTTGTAGCCGCGGGCGGTCAGGTCGTGTTGCTCGCCGACCGACTCCTCGTACATGGTCAGCGCGCGACGGTAGAGTGCCTCCGCTTCGGCATAGCGACCGCGCTTCTCGCAGGCGATCGCGAGGTTGTTGACCGACGCCGCCACCTCGGGACTCTGCGGACCGGTGACGCCCGACTGGATGGCAATCGCCCGGGCGAACATCTCGTCCACGCCGTCGAACATCGCCAGTTCCGTCTTCAGTTGAGCGAGCTCGTTGAGCGACTCCGCCACGGTCGGATGCGTTGGGCCGTAGGCCCGTTCGGCCACCACCAGCGACCGCTGGGCGGTCTGCAGGGCCTCGGCGAGCCGCCCCTCGGACTTCAACCCGTGGACGCGGTCGGCCAGCACGATCCACTCGTCGTGCATCTGATGGACGCGATCGGTGGCGGCCCGGGCCGCATTGGATCGCCAGCGTGCGAAGAACACGGCCATGGCCACGGCCACGATGATGGCGCCGGCGGCGAGCCCGCGGGGCACCTGACGCTGCAGCACGGTCTTCATGGTGCAGTGATACCACAACACCCGCGCGAGCCGCGTGAGGATTCGATGAACCCATGCCGCCCGGGCCGGCACATCAGCCCGGCCACGATCACCCCCGCCCAGGCGACCAGCGCCACGGGAAGCGCGCGGGCGAACGTCGCCGAGCGATACCGAAACTCGATCGTCTGCCGACCCGCCGGCAGCAGGCAGCCGCGAAGGGTGTGATCGGCCCGGAGGATCTCCACGTGGCGTTCGCCGCCGGCGGGGCCGCGGACGGTGGCGGTCCAGTCGGCATGAAAGGTGTCGGCGAGCACCACGCACGCCGGTGCGGCGAGTTCGACGTCGATCACCACGCGTGCGGGTTCGTCGATCGTGATGCGGGCGGCCTCGTCGGACCCGGTGGCCGCCTCCCGGGCCTCGGCGATCGCCGCCACCGCTGCCGCATCGGCGCTTTCGACGACCGTGGCCGCGGGAGCCCCGCCCGCGGGATCGGGAAACGCCAGCGGCCGGAGGGCGGCCACCCGACGCCTCCGCGGCGCCTCGGGGAACGGCGGCACCGCCACGAGGTCTCGGGTGATTCGTACCCGCGGTCGGGCCGAAACGTTGCGGATCACGCGAACCAGCGGCTCACCCGGGGGTGCAGCGTTCGGCAGGGCCGCGCCCGCCGGCACGATGCTGCGGTCGACGCCCGCCCGCTGCGGCCCCGACCACTCGTGCAGCAGTTCGTCCAGCGGTACCCCCGGCACGCCCGTCGCGGGGATGACGAAGAACTCGACGGCAGAGCGGTCGAGCGTCTGACGGGGAAACACCGGTCCGGTCGGCGTGGAGATGGGCGAGCAGAGCAGCTCGAAATCGGCCTCCATCGCCGTACCGGGTTCCCCCACCTTGCCCCAGCCGTGCAAGAGCGGCGTGTTGCACCGCTGGGCGACGCCCACGGCATGGGCCCGCGCCGTGGCGTCGGCCGATCGAGGAATCTCGATCAGGCCGTCGATCGCGGCCAGCCGGGGATGCGCCGACGCCGCCGCCAGGCGGGGATCTCGCAGGGGCTCGAGCGCCTCGAGGTAGTCGCTCCCGCCGCGGACGGCCGCGAGCGGCGCGGACTCGACCGTCGCACGCGCCACGACCGCGAGTTCCACGGCGGTCAGCACGGCCAACGCCGCAGCCTCCCGGCCGCGCAGCCATGGCTGCCATGGCTGCCATGAGGGAACCAGGCGGGCATCGAGCAGGAGGGCCGCGAGGACGGCGGCGGACAGGCACCAGACGCCGCCACTGACCACGCCCGGCAGCGCCGTCGACGGGGCCACACACCATGCCGCGAGGGTCACAAGGACCGCCGCCCCGCCGACCGCCACGAGACATCTTCGCAGCGTCCCGCGGCCTGCAGACGTCATCGGGCAATCGATG
>CAIKWU010000342.1 GCA_903831155.1 uncultured Planctomycetaceae bacterium
CCAGCGTTCACCGTGCCGAACGGCTTTGCGGTCGATCGGCTGTTCGTGGTACCGAGGGAGGAGCTTGGCTCCTGGGTGTGCCTCACCACCGATCCCCGCGGTCGGATCATCGCCAGCGACCAGGGTGACAAGGGCCTCGTGCGGATCACCCCCGCGCCCCTGGATGGGTCGGGCGTCACGAAGGTGGAGCGGATTCCCGCGGCGATCACGTCTGCCCAGGGGCTGCTCTGGGCCTTCGACGCCCTCTACGTCGTCTGTAACGGCGGCCCCGGAAGCGGCCTGTACCGGGTGACCGACTCCGACGGCGACGACATGCCGGACCATGTCGAGAAGCTGCGTGGCTTCGACGGTGGCGGCGAGCACGGGCCCCACGCGATCCTCCAGTCGCCCGACGGAACGCGGCTGTTCGTGATCTGCGGCAACCACACGAAGCTCCCGTTTCAGGTCGCCGACCTTACGCCGCCGCTCACCATGGGGGGAATCCGCACCGAGCAGCGGCGGACGTCGCTCCCGGACGGGGCGGCGAGTCGTCTCCCGGCGAACTGGGACGAGGATCAGGTGATCCCCCGGATGTGGGACGCGAGCGGCCATGCCGTGGGCCTCCTCGCACCGGGCGGCTACGTCGTGAGCACGGATCGTGATGGCAAGACCTGGGAGGTCTGGACCGCGGGATACCGCAATCCCTACGACATGGCCTTCAACGCCGACGGTGAGCTCTTCGTCTACGACGCCGACATGGAGTGGGACTTCGGCATGCCGTGGTACCGGCCCACGCGCATCAACCACGCACCGAGCGGCAGCGACCTCGGCTGGCGCAGCGGCAGCGGAAAGTGGTCGCCGGCCTTTCCCGACAGCCTGCCCGCGGCGGTCGACATCGGGCCGGGATCGCCCGTGGGTGTCGCCTTCGGCTACGGGACGTCGTTTCCCGCCCGCTACCAGCGGGCCCTGTTCGCGTGCGACTGGACCTTCGGCACGATGTACGCGGTCCATCTCGATCCGTGGGGGGCGTCGTACGCGGCCACCAAGGAGGAGTTTCTCGCCAGGACCCCGCTGCCGCTCACCGATCTCACGGTCGGCCGCGACGGAGCCCTGTACTTCGCCATCGGCGGTCGGGGTGGTGAGAGCGAGCTCCTGCGGGTGCGATATGGCGGAGCGGAGCCGACAGCGGCCGTCGACGCCCGCGACACCTCGGCAGTCGCCGAACGTCGGCTGCGTGGCGAGCTGGAGTCGCTTCATCGTCGCGGCGATGAGCCGACCGTGGCGGTTGCGAAGGCACTTCCGCATCTGTCGCACTCCGACCGCTTCATCCGCCACGCCGCCCGCGTGGCGCTCGAGCACCAGCCTCTGGAACTCTGGCGGGACGAGGCACTTGCCCTGCCCGATCCGCGTGGTCGGATCACGGCCGCCGTGGCGGTGGCTCGCCAAGGTGACGCCACCGATCAGGGAGCGATCTTCGCCGCCCTGGAGGGCGTCGATCCCGCCGCTCTCGACGATGCGGGCCGCATCGATCTCGCCCGAGCGTGCGAACTGACGATTGCCCGCCTCGGCGACCCACCTGCCGAGGTGAAGGCCCGGATCGCGGAGCGGATCGAGCCATTCTTTCCATCCGGGTCATTCGACCTCGATCGGGAACTCGCGAGCCTTCTGGTGGCGATCCGGGCGCCCGGCATCGTCACGAAGCTCGTGGGGCTGCTCGCCGCCCCGACGTCCACCGCCTCGCTCACCAACCTGGCTCCGAACGAGGACGACCTCCGGCGGCTTGCGGAGCGGAACTCGCAGTACGGCTCGGCGGTCCGGTCGACGCTCGAACGCCGATCCGACCTGATCCAGATCCACTACGCCTACGCCCTGCGCACCGTGAAGGAGCAGGATGCCTGGACGCCCGCCGACCGCAGGGCCTACCTCGAGTGGTTCGCCAGGGCCCGGGCATGGGGCGGAGGCAACAGTTTCCAGAAGTTCCTGACGAACATCGAGACCGAGAGCCTCGACGCCCTCAGCGACACCGAGCGGCTCGCGCTCGAGGCGACGGGCATCCGCCGGCCCTACGTGCCGCCTCCGCTGCCGAAGCCGCATGGGCCGGGCCGGACGTGGACGGTGGCCGACGTGATGGCGGCTGCGGAGGCAGGTCTCGCTCCCGGCACCCGCGACTATGAGCAAGGCAAGCGGGCGTTCGCCGCGGCGCGGTGCATCGTCTGCCACCGCTTCGGCGGAGACGGAGGATCGACGGGGCCGGATCTGACGCAGGCCGGCGGCAGGTTCCAGGTGAAGGACGTGGTGGAGGCGATCGTGGAGCCGAGTCGCGTCGTGTCCGACCAGTACCGGGCCAGCGTGGTGCAGACCGTGGATGGCCGCGTGCACACGGGCCGGATCGTGGCCGAGTCGCCCTCGACGATCACCCTCGTGGTCGATCCGGAGGATGCCACCAAGGTCGTCGAACTCGCTCGGTCCGACATCGACGAACTCGGCACGTCGGCGACGTCGCTCATGCCCGCAGGTCTGCTCGACCAGCTCAGCGAGGATGAGGTGCTCGATCTCGTCGCCTATGTGCTCTCGCGCGACAAGAAGAAGGACCCGCGGTTCCAGCGGACCCCCAAAAAACGCTGACCAGCCTCGTCGCGGCAAGTTGGGGCGTTTGCGGAAGCATTTCCTGGCGTTGACCCGCTTTTTGGCCAGGCATAGATTGCGACGGTCACCTGTGAACGTCCGGTCTCCGCCGCGATTCAAGGTCTGGATTCGTGCCGCTGCAGCCCTCACCGCCGACGCCCCGAGACGACGTCAAGGAACGGGTCCGCGAGGCCGTCGACATCGTCGACGTGGTGGGGTCGTACATCTCGCTCCGCCGCCAGGGCAAGGCCATGACGGGCCTGTGTCCGTGGCACGACGACTCCCGCCCGAGCTTCCAGGTCAACGCCGAGCGCCAGACCTACCGCTGCTGGGTCTGCGACGTTGGCGGCGACGTCTTCAACTTCGTCATGCGGATGGAGAAGGTGGAGTTTCGCGAGGCCCTCGAGCAGCTGGCGGACCGGGCAGGAATCACGCTGCCGCGGGGACGGGGCGGTCTGCCGGCCGATGAGAAGGCGTCACTGCGATCGGTGATGGCGTGGGCGGCGGAGCGATTCCGAGACTGCCTGCGATCCTCGCCTGAAGCCGGCCCGGCCCGCGACTACCTCCGTGGCCGCGGACTCTCGCCCGAGACGATCGAGCGCTTTCAGCTGGGCTTCGCGCCGCAATCCTGGGATTGGCTCCTCCGGCAGGCGGCCGCCGCTGGGATGGGCCGCGACGAGCTCGCCAAGGCCGGGCTCGCGATCGAACGCGACGACAGGTCCGGCCACTACGACCGCTTTCGCGGTCGCGTGATCTTTCCGATCCGCGATCCGCAGGGCCGCTGCGTCGCGTTCGGGGGCCGGGTGCTGCCCGGAGAGCGGCCCGACTCGGCGAAGTACATCAACTCCCCCGAGACGCCGCTCTTCTCGAAAAGCTCGATGCTCTACGGTCTCGACACGGGCCGCGACGCGATGGCGGCGTCCCGCCGGGCGATCGTCGTCGAGGGCTACACCGACTGCCTCGCCGCCCGTCAGGCCGGGATCGACGACGTGGTGGCCGTGCTCGGCACCGCCCTGGGCGAACGGCACGCCAAGCTGCTCCGCCGGTATGCGGATCGCATCATCCTCGTGCTCGACGGCGACGACGCCGGCCGCCGCAGGGCCAACGAGGTGCTCGAGGTGCTGCTGGCCGAGCCGATCGACGTGCGCATCGCGCGGATGCCCTCGGGTGCCGATCCCTGCGAACTGATCCTCGAGCAGGGCCGCGAGGCCTTCGAGGCCCTCGTCGCGCAGGCCTGCGATCCGCTCGACTACCGGCTCGATGAGGTGCTCGCGGGGCTCGCCCCCGACGCCGGTGACGATGCCGCGCTGGCGTCGGTGGAGAGCGTGCTCAAGGCCCTGGCAGCGGCATCGGGGCGATCCTCGCTCGCCGACTCGCAGCAGAGGCTGCGCGAGGACCAGGTGCTCGGTCGGCTCTCGCGTCGCTTCGGCCTGTCCCGCGACGTGCTCCGCTCGCGGATGCTCGAGCTCCGCACGGGCCAGCCCGTTGCCGTGAGCATCCGCGACGACGCGGCCCGACCATCCCGCCTGCCCGCCTGGGACCGCGAGGTGCTGGAGGTGCTCGTGGGCGTGCCCGACAGCATCGGGCTGATTGTCCACGAGATTCGCCCCTCCGACGTCGAGACGCCGGCCTGTCGGCAGGTGATTGAGACGGCCCATCGGCTCCATGCAGCCGGTCGCCCCGTGGGGCTGTCCGACCTGCTCATGGAACTCGCCGACCCCGCGCTCCAGAGCCTGCTCGTCGCGGTCGACGAGTCCGGAGCGACCCGGGCGGCCGGCGATCCGCAGGAGCGGGTCGGCCATTTCACCGAGGCCCTGCGACGCCGCTCCGCCGAGCGGCAGGCGCACGCCTCGGCCAGGGCGATCAAGACCAACCGGCTCGATTCGCGTTCCGAGGCCGAACTCCTCGAGCGGCTGCTCGCCGAGAGGCGGGCGGCCCAGGGAGTGCCCGAGCCGATCGAGCCATGTTCCGTACGGGGCACGTCCGAACCCAAGGATGGGTGAGGATGCCCGACTCGTCGCTGCAGTCGATCCGGCGGACACTCCGCCACCGGATCGGGGGGCGGCCGGCGAGCGAGATAGGATGGTGAAGGAGAACCGACGCATGAAGAATCGCATGAACTCGTCCGCCACCGGCCTGCCGCCGACCGCATCCGCCGCGCCGACCCCGGGCCAAGGGGACGCCGAACTGGCCGAGCTGATCGCCATCGGCCGTGAACTGGGCTATCTCACCTTCGATCAGGTCAACGCCTACCTGCCGGACGAGGCGGTCGATCCCGAGAAGATCGACTCGCTGCTCGTGGCGCTCGAGGAGCGGGGCATCGAGCTCGTCGACACGCCGCCGGCGCCGCGGCCCGTCGCCGGCAGCAGCACGTCCGCACCGGCCGCGAAGGCCGTGCAGCCGCGTCGCGAGGAGGCGATCACCACGCCGCCGTCGAACGCGGCGAACGATCCGATCCGGATGTACCTCGCCCAGATGGCGGAGATCCCGCTGCTCACGAGGCGGGAGGAAATCTCGCTCGCCAAGCGGATCGAGGTCACCCGCAAGCGGTTCCGGCGGGCGATCCTCGGCTGTGCCTACTCGCTGCAGGCCACCGTGGACACGCTTCGCAAGGTGCACCAGGGCACCCTGCCCTTCGATCGCACGATCAAGGTCTCGCTCACGGAGCGGCTCACCAAGGAGCAGATCCAGGCCCGGATGCCCCACAACCTCGGCACCCTCGACCACCTGATGGGCGAGAGCCGCGTGGAGTTCCGCAGGCTGATCAGCACGCGGACATCCGCCGACGACGCCCGCTCGGCCCGCCTCCGGTTTCGCCGGCTGCGGGTCAAGTCGCTGCACCTCGTCGAGGAGCTCAGCCTCCGGACGCGTCGCGTGCAGCCTCTCGTGAAGATCCTCCGGGGAATGTCGGGCCGGATGGACCGGCTCCAGGCCGACCTGCGTGCCATGAAGGCGGGCACCCTCTCCTGCGACGACCGCGCCGACATGCGGAAGGAGCTCCGCGACCTGATGCTCACCACCCTCGAGAGCCCCCGGTCGTTGCGGACCCGCGTGCAGATGCTCGAGAAGCTGAAGGTCGAGTACGAGGCGGCGAAGCGGAACCTGTCCGCCTCCAACCTCCGGCTCGTCGTCTCGATCGCGAAGAAGCACCGCAACCGCGGGCTCTCGTTCCTCGACCTGATCCAGGAGGGAAACACGGGCCTGATGCGGGCGGTGGACAAGTACGAGTACCGCCGGGGCTTCAAGTTCTCGACCTACGCCACCTGGTGGATTCGGCAGGCGATCACGCGGGCCATCGCCGATCAGGCCCGCACGATCCGGATCCCGGTCCACATGATCGACGTGCTCTCCAAGCTGCGGACAACCGCCAAGAAGCTGCTCCACGAGCTCGGCCGCGAACCGTTTCCGGAGGAGATCGCCGAGGCGGCTGGCGTGCCGCTCGAGGAAGCCCGCCGCGTGCTCGAGATGGGGCGGCAGCCGATGAGCCTCGACCGTCCGGTGGGGGAGAGCGAGGACGCGAGCTTCAGCGAGTTCGTCGAGGACGTCGGGGTGGTCAGTCCGACCCTCTCCACGACGCACGGCCTGCTGCGCGACAAGATCGACTCGCTGCTCAAGACCCTGACCTACCGGGAGCGGGAGATCATCCGACTCCGGTACGGCCTGACCGATGGCTACACCTACACGCTCGAGGAGGTGGGGCGGATCTTCCGCGTGACCCGCGAGCGGGTGCGGCAGATCGAGGCGAAGGCGGTCAAGAAGCTGCAGCATCCCGTCCGCTCGCGGCAGCTGGAAAACTTCATGGAGCACTCGGCCGGGTGATCGGTCGCTCCGTCGTGATCACGCGGGCCGGGCGTCGCGGCGACGTCCGGCCCGCGGCTTTTTCCCGCCCCCCCGTCTGGTAAACTCGCCGGCGAGGGCGGGAAGTCGCCCGCTCCCCGGGATTAGCACCATGGCCGTCGCCGTCGCCACCGAAACGCTCCGCACCCTGCATCGCATGCACCGGCAGCTCGCCGACCTGGCGGAGCAGCTCGCCGCCGGGCCGCGGGCCGTGGCGATCCGGACGAAGCAGGTCCAGGCGGCCGAGGCGAAGAAGGCGACCGCGGCCGACGACGTCAAGAAGGCCAAGGTCGTCGCCGATCAGAAGCAGCTCCAGCTCAAGTCGGCCGAGTCAAAGATCGGCGACCTCGAGGGCAAGCTCAACGCCTGCAAGACCAACCGCGAGTACCAGACGCTCGGGGACCAGATCGCCGCCGACCGCATGGCCACGAAGGTGCTCGAGGACGAGATCATCGAGGCGCTCGAGCGGATCGACGCCCTCAAGCCCGCCGTGCCCGCGGCGGAGGCCGAGATCGAGGCGGCGAAGAAGCTTCTTGCCGAGGCCGACGCCCGCGTGAAGTCGGAGACCGGCCGGCTCGAGGCCGAGGTTGCCCGGATCAGGGCCGACCTGCAGGCCGCCGAGAAGGATCTCGCCGACGATGTTCGTGAAAGGTACGACCGAGTGGTCAAGCAGAAGGGTGCCGATGGCATGGCGGCCGTCGACGGCCAGACCTGTGGTGGCTGCTACCAGCAGCTCACCGGCAACATGCAGTCGGACGTGATGCTCGGGCGGATCATCACCTGCCGCAGCTGTGGGCGGCTCCTGTATCTGCCCGATTCCTCGACGTCGGCCTGACGTCGTTGCCGCGACCCCGCCGCCGGGTCGCCGACGCTTTCCTGGAGGTTGAGATGTCCGATCGTATTCCCATGACCCGATCCGGCTACGACAAGCTCAAGGCCGAGGTCGACGAGCTCGAGACCGTCGAGATGCCGAAGCTGGCCCAGCGCATTGCGGCGGCCCGCAGCGAGGGTGACCTCAGCGAGAACGCCGAGTATCACGGTGCGCGGGAGAGCCAGGGCATGCTGCAGGCGAAGATCAACGTGCTCCGCGACAAGCTCGCCCGGGCGGTGATCGTCGAACGTGCCAAGGAGGCGACCGACGAGGTGGTGTTCGGGGCGACGATCGTGGTCAAGGATCTCAAGTTCGGCGACGAGGAGATCTACGTCCTCGTCGGAGCAGGCGAGGAGGACTTCGACACGGGCCGGATCAACGTCGCCAGCCCGCTGGCGCAGGGCTTTCTGGGCCGGAAGGTCGGCGACAAGGTCGCGATCGACGTCCCGGCGGGCACGCTGAAGTACGAGATCCTCGAGGTGCGATTCGACTGAATATACGCTCGCCGGGCCATCGTGGCCCCGGCGAGCTGAGGGTTGGTGGGCGTCGCCTCCGGCGACGCCGCCGGCGCGCACCACGAAGATGATCCTCCTGCCAAAGCGAACCGCGGGAGGGGCTGCCCGTGCCCCGAGAGCCGGGCTATGGAAGCAAGCGGAGCCAGGATGGCGAAGCGCAGCGGACTTGCAGTGAGCGGCGGGCACGAGGCCCGCCGCGAACGTCCG
>CAIKWU010000343.1 GCA_903831155.1 uncultured Planctomycetaceae bacterium
CGTGTCCATGCTGGCGGTGGCCGCCTGGCTGGCGGCAGCCGTGGCCCCGGCCGAGATCGCGGTGCCCGCCTTCACGGCCTACCTGCATCCCGACCCCCGGGCCGCCCGGGTGGCCGCCGACGGCATCTCCCGCTGGCATGACCCAGCCACCACGATCCACTGGTACGGCCTCGTCCGCACGCCCGGCGACCTGTCCGCACGGATCGTGCTCGGCGGCGTCCAGGCGGCTCCGCCGAAACTCACGCTCGACGTCGGCGGCGAGACGCACGCAGGCACGCGGGTCGAGGGCGACCCAGGAACGATCGACTTCGGCACCTACCGCGTCGCCGCGAAGGGGCATGTGCCGTTCGTGCTGCGGCTCGACGGGGAGCCGTCGGCGGCGGCATGCGTGGAGCGGCTCATTGTGGACGGTCCGGCGACGGCCGACGCCCACTTCAACCTCGATGCACGGCGGAACGCCGCGTCGGTGCACCTCGCCTATCCGATCGATCCCAAGGCCGACGTCCGCGGGTTCTACTCGGAGGTGACCGCCGTGGAGGATCCGATCCACACGTTCTTCATGGCATGCGGGTGGCACCGCGGCTACTTCGGCATGCAGGTCAACTCGCCCACCGAGCGGCGGATCATCTTCAGCGTCTGGGACAGCGGCGGCGAGGCGGTCGATCGCCGCAAGGTGGCCGACGAGAACCGCGTGCGGCTGGTCGCGAAGGGGGAGGGTGTGTTTTCGGGCGACTTCGGCAACGAGGGGACGGGGGGCCACAGCCACCTGAAGTTTCCCTGGAAGACGGGCGAGACGCAGCGGTTCCTGGTGACCGCCACACCGCTGGAGCACGATCGGGCCATCTTCGCGGGCTACTGGTTCCATTCCGGCGACCGGAAGTGGATGCTGATTTCGGCCTGGGATGCGCCGCGCGAGAACGGCCGCCTCCGCGGGCTGCACGGGTTCAGCGAGAACTTCGTGGGCGACAACGGCGACCGGCTGCGGAAGTCGTTCCATGGGAACCAGTGGTATCGCACCGCCGACGGCGAGTGGCACGAGATCACGCGGGCGACTTTCAGCCACGACCCCACCGGAAAGGCAGACCGGCTCGACCGGTTCATGGGCGTGGAGGGTGGCCGCTTCTTTCTCTCCCACGGCGGCTTCCTCGACGGCTTCACCCGCTACGGCGAAGCCTTCGACCGCCCCGCCGGCGGCCGTCCGCCGGACGATCTCGACCTCCCGCCGCTGCCGGAAGGCACGGGCCGATAACGCCCCTCGAACGCGACCGCACGTGACGGGATCATGCGCGACGGACTCCGGAAGAAACCGTCGTCCGGGGCCTTGACGGTGGCGAGCCACATCCCTAACGCTTACGTAAGGTGCCTTCGAGTCGTTGCCAACGACGCGGGGCCGACCGGGGATTCCCACGAGGAGCCAGAACCGTGCCTTTCTTTCGCCGTCACCAACGCCTCAGCCGCCCTGTCCGTCCCGACGCTCACATGCGGCTGGAGTCCCTCGAGGGCAGGATCGTGCTCACCGCCGGGATTGGCTTCGATCCGCGAAGCGGTGTCGTGACGATCGAGGGGGCAGGCACGAACGATGTCTGCGTGGTGAAGCCGTCGGGGCAAAACGTCGTCGTTTCGTTGAGTCTCGGAACCGCTCAGCCCCAGATACGCTCGATCAGGGCCTCCGATGTCAAGCTGATCGTGTTCAAGGGGCTCGAGGGCGACGACTCGTTCACCAACGACACCGCCGTGCGGGCGGTTGCGAACGGTGGCCGCGGCGTGGATACGCTCCGGGGCGGCCTTGGGGCTGACGAGATGCGCGGCGGAAACGGGAACGACCGGATCTTCGGCAACGGCGGGAACGACGTCCTCTTCGGCGGCAATGGCCATGACTTGGCCGAGGGCGGGGAGGGCCATGACCGCCAGTTCGGCGAGGCAGGCGATGACGACCTGCATGGCGGCCGTGGCGGCGACACGCTCTCCGGTGGGATCGGCAACGACGACCTGTTCGGCGACGAGGACGGCGACGACCTCTCCGGGGATGATGGCGATGACCACCTCGACGGCCGGCAGGGAGAGGATCGAATCCGCGGCGGCGGCGGTCTCGACCGGGAGGATGACGACGACGACACGTTCGACGACGGTGACGACGATGGTGACGGCTACGACAATGATCACGACCGCCCCGTGAGCCCGGAACTGGCCACACCCATCACCTTCACCACCGGGGGAACATCGCAACTCGCCGGAACGACGGCCAGCGAGCGGGACCGCCGGTACTACTCGTTCACGGCGTCCGCGGACCAGACGCTGAACGTGACCGTGGCCCCGGACTCGAAGGGACGGTATGCCGAGGTCGAGATCAAGCACGGCACGAGCGGGCGCGAACTTCTGGAACTGGAGCCTTCCGAGAACGGATCGGCCTCGGGCCAGTTGGCGGTCGTCTCGGGCACCACGTACGTCATCAAGGTCAACTCGCCGTACGACCACACTGCCGTCGGCTACACGATCGATCTGGTGCTCGACGACACCCCAATCTCGCCGGCTGTCGGCACGCCCATTGCGTTCGACGCCTACGGCTTCGCCCGGCTGGTCGGAACGGTTGTCGGCGAGTCGAAAGCCGTCTATTCCTTCACCGCGACATCGGTCGGGACGGCGAGCGTGAATCTCCTGCCGGGGGCCGGGGGCCGCTTTGCCGAGGTCGAGGTCGAGCAGCGGTCGACGGGCCGCGAGGTGCTGGAGTTGGAGCCGAACGAACGGCGCGGCCGCAGTTCCGGCACGTTCGCCGTGGTGGCCGGGCAGACCTACGTGTTCGAGATCGAGTCGCCGTTCGACCACGCGGCGGTCGAGTTCACCGTGGACATCCAGTTGACCTGAGACGCCTCCGCCCGCGACGGAGCCAGGTGGCGGCGAGCCCTGAGGCCGTTGCCATGATGGCCATGGAAGCGGGTTCCGGCACCATGGCGATCGAGGCCGATGCCGGGCCGTAGGTTCCCGTGTCGAACAGGCCGGTCGAGAAGAAGTCGGCGGCGTCGAGGATGTCGACGATGCCGTCGTAGCCGAAGTCGCCATCCGACCAGGAGGCAGGCGACGCCGTGTCGAACTTTGCGAGGGCGAGGAAGTTGGCCGCGTCGAGGATGTCGACGGACAGATCGATGTTGGTGTCGCCTGGCGCGGAGTAGGCAAAGCGAACCGAGCCGTCGCCGTTGTCGAGCCAGCCGACGGCACGCGGCACGCCCAGGGCGACGTCGGCGGCCGCCACGGAAGACGTGATGCCGTCCACTCCATTCCAGGAGCCGTCGCCACGCCCGGCGAGCAGGCCGGCGACGAGATCGACCGGCGAAAGCCCGGTCGTGACCGTCATGCCGCCTGTCGTCACGTCGACGAGCCCACCCGCGAGTTCGAGTCCGGCGGCCGTGGTCTCGATGCCGGCCGCAACGACCGCCCTCGCCCCCGCCCCAATGCGGAGCGTGCTCGACCCCACCGCCCCCGGTGCCGCAAGTTCGAGGTCGCCTGCCGTCACCGACGTGGTGCCCGTGTAGGTGTTGTTGGTGTCGAACACGAGGGTGCCGGTGCCCGTCTTCGTGACCGTGGAGGCGATCACGATCGTGCGATAGCCGGCCTCGAACTGCGTGCGACGCCCGGCGGCCACGTCGAGCGTGACCGCAGGGGCTGGCACGCTCGCGAGGAACTGATTCCACGCTGCCTGGTCGAAGGGTGCCATGGGCACTCCGGCACCGACGACCGCGGACCTGAACCCGTAGCTGTTGATCCAAGGCTGCAGGTCGGGGAACGACACCTGATTGTCGCCGTTGTAGTCGCCCTGGGTGAATCCGGCGGAGGGTGCACCGAACGTGCCGCTCATGACGAGAAAGTCCTGAAAGTCGACGACGCCATTGAGGTCGACGTCGGCCTGGATCGGCAGCGTAGGCACCACGCGGCCGGCCAGATCAGGATCCGGAACGTAGGCGAGAAAACCCTGCGTGATCTGCACGTCCTTCCAGTCGACCGTGTCGTTCCCATTCATGTCGAACGTCAGATCGGCGACGGCTGTCTTCGTCTGGCCTCGGACGGTCACCTGGGGCACGAAGAGGGCGAGGTCGGCCGGGGTCACCTGGTTGTCGCGGTTGAAATCGACCGGCTTGAACGCGGTCGCCCCGACCACGGCGTTGGCGCCGCCCTCGCGGTACAGAATCTGCGTGACCGGAAAGGTGCCCGCCGTGCCCGTGGAGAGGATCTCGCGGGGCTGCGGGTGGTCGAAGGTGAGGTTCACGCCGCTGAATGCCGCCGAACGCTGAGTCTTGTTGGCAACCTTGGACAGGCGACCCTCGGCGTCGAGGCGATAAATGCCCGGATACGTCGAGGTGCCGGTGCTGTTGTACAAGAAGAAAAACATGTCACTGCCGTGAAACGCGACGGAACTGACTCGCTGGCTCGACATGGGCGCGGAGACCTCGAAGAAGTCGCGGAGGGCCGCCGCACTGAGTGCCACCTGCGGCGCCGAGGTGCTGGTTCCGTCGTGGGTGACAAAGTCGATGCCACCGGCGTTGCCAATGCCAGTGGTGCCAGTGAGACCGGCGAAGAAGATTCGGTCGCTGCTGCCGGTCGAAGAGACGCCGAGTTCGCTGTTCTCCATGTCAACGGCCAGCACCCGCTGCGGACTCCCCGACAGGGCGCCGACTTTCCAAAGGCCTCCGAAGTTGGAGGTCGTGTCGTTGAAATAGACGCTCTGGCCGTCGCCGCTCCACGCCACCTGCCTCGGTCCGAAACTCGTCGTCGTGCTGTCGGTGCCCGCGGCTGTCTGCAGGTCGAGAAGCGTCACGCGTGTCGTGAGCGCATCGGTCGCGTCTCCGAGCGGATCGGCCGCGCCAAGGTCATACGTGTAGAGCCGCTTCGTCGCGGCAGGCTCGATCGGCCTTGTCCCATTGGGGTTGGGTCTGCGCACCAGATTGGTGTCGCTGACCACGGCGAAACTGTAGGCGGGCGTCGGGCCGATCGGCTTCGGATTGAGGACGATGCCCCAGGCTGTGCCTGTGGCCTCACCCTGGAGCGCGGAATCGTTGTTGGTGTAGAAGCGCTGCAGCGACGAGATGTAGATCATCGCCTGCGACGTCGGGTTGGGCGTGCTGACCGACGACACCTTGATGAACTGCTCGGAACTGGCGGTCGCAAGGTAGAGCGCGTCGGAGATCGGGTCGTAACCGAACGACCGCAGGGTCACGCCGGGGAACGCGATCGTGCTGAGTTGGTCCTGCGCGACCGCCGGCGCGAGCATCGCCACAAGAAGCACCAGGCTCATCACCGCAGGCATCGGTTTCATTCGGGCAGTCCTCAAAGGCAGTGGCTACTGCTCGATGGTGTTCGTTTCCGCATTGAAGAACCCGACGCTGCTGTCCACGTACAGCGCCATCTGCCCACGAACGCTGGTTTGACCGCTGTGCGGGAAGCGTCGCAGCGACATTGGCAGCGTTTGGGCCGTGCTGCGTGACCCGCTCAATCCGGCGCAGGCCGAAACGTTGTCCTGCACCCACGTGTCCGACCGGCGCACGAGGTTTGAATCTCGGGTCTGATTGGGAGGATCAGTGTCGGTCGACTTGTAGACGATGCTGAACCAGTAGGTGTTTTCATTGAGCCGAAGACGCGGATTGCTGCACGCCGACACACCGTTTCCATCACGGGGCATCTCGTCGGGCTGGGATGGGCAAATCCACGTGGCGGTGGCACTTTCCGTGAAGGGGTCGAGGAGCGGTTGGAGCCCGTAAATCTCCGGCGCGGCCCCAGGATCCCCCGGCGTCTTGAGCCCGGGCCGCATGCGATAGGACCAGTTGCCGAGGTCGTAGCCTGTGGGAAGCGACAGCCGCTTTTTTTTGAGCCGACGCACGTCGCGAAACATCTGGGTTCCCAGGCCGATCTGCTTGAGATTGTTCGTGCAGGTGGTCCTACGGGCTGACTCCCGCGCCGCCTGAACCGCCGGCAGCAGAAGCCCGACGAGGACGGCGATGATGGCGATGACGACGAGGAGTTCGACCAGGGTGAAGCCAAGCCGCCATCGAAAGCGAGCCGGCGTGAATCCCCCACCCGGTGAAGCCTCATTCAAGCCCGACACAGCCGCCATCTGCAGAGTGACCTCCACCTGCGTTTTATAGACCCACTGGTGTGGCAGGTTGAGCATTGGGTTGATCCGCCCGATTCACCGGGACAGCGAAACGGTTTCACAATCCTAACGAAGTGTTTCCCAAATCCCGTGAAATGCGCATAAATCCCCCTCCCCATGACCCCAGGGGGGTTTCTTGATTTCTGGCGGAGATGCTGAGTTCTTCGCCTCCTGCAGGGGATTTCAAGGGAACGGGAATGCATTTTGCAGGCCAACTCACAGGCCGGACGGTCGGATTTTTTGCCCGGACGCCTGGGTCATCGTCTCTCACGCATCACGCAGGGTTCAACGCCGCATGAACGCCATCCGTCCGGTTTCCCCTCTTCGGGTATTCGCAGTCTTCCTGGCTGCTGCCATGGGTACCGCTGCGTCGGCGGCCCCGTTCGTCGGTGGCGGGGTGGTGGTGTCGGTGGTGGGCGACGGCACGACACCGATCACGACGGGCACCGTCGTCGTGCCGATCACGCTCACCGAATACACCACGAGTGGGTCGCTGACGGGGGGCGGGGTGACGCTGCCGGGCGTCGATGCCGGTGCAAACTACGCGACCACCGCCAGCATGTCGTCGACGTCGTTCGGTTTCCTGAAGCGTTCCCCCGATGGCAACTACCTGACGATGACCGGCGCCAACGTGCCGGCGGGTACGC
>CAIKWU010000344.1 GCA_903831155.1 uncultured Planctomycetaceae bacterium
ATGATCGACGTCGGCGGCAAGCCGGTCACGGCACGCACCGCCCGCGCCTCGGCAAGCCTGGTCGCCCGGCCGGAAACGGTCGCCCGCATCCGCGCCGGAACCCTCGAGAAGGGCGATGCGGTCGCCACCGCGCGGATCGCCGGCATCATGGCGGCCAAGCGGACGAGCGAGTTCGTGCCGCTGTGCCACCCGCTGCCCCTCGAAGCCGTCGAGGTCGCCGTCTCGTTCCCGGACACCGCGACGGTCGCGGTCGACACGATCGTGCGGACGACGGCTCGGACCGGCGTCGAGATGGAGGCCCTGGTGGCGGCCACGTCCGCGGCGCTCGCCATCTACGACATGTGCAAGTCGATCGACCCTGACATGTCGATCGAGCGGATCCGCCTCGAGGAAAAGACCGGCGGGGTGCACGGCGACTACGTGCGGCGCGTCTGACGCCTACCCCTCGGCCCGGTTCGCCTCGTTGAGAATCGGCTCGAGCTCGTCGACGAAGTCGTGCACGTCCTTGAACTCACGGTAGACGCTCGCGAAGCGGACGTAGGCCACCTGGTCGAGATCCTTGAGAAGCTCCATCAGTCGCTCGCCGATCACGCGGCTGGGCACGTCGCCCTCGTAGCTTCCGTAGAGCTCGGCCTCGAGCGACGACACCACCCGCTCGATGTCATCCTCGGTCACGGGCCGCTTCCAGCAGGCCTTGGCAAGCCCTCGCCGGATCTTGTCGCGGTCGAACGGCGCCCGATCGCCCCGCTTCTTCACGACGGTCAGCGTCTGCCGCTCGACCCGCTCGTACGTCGTGAACCGCCGCCGGCAGCCGAGGCACTCCCGTCGGCGACGGATCGTGGCGCCATCGTCGCCGGACCGCGAATCGATCACGCGGTCGTCGTCGGACAGGCAGAAGGGGCACCGCATGTCGAGGCTCCGGAGGCGGGGAGGCGGCATCGTAGGGCCGCCCTGCCAAAACCGGCAAGGGCGGGTGCCGCGGTCACTCGCCCTCGCCCTCGCCCCCACCCTCGTGCACGCCGTCGCTCACGGGATCGTCGAGGTCGGTGTCGTCGTGCGTCTCGGCCGCGTGCGGAAGGGCTTCGTCGCCTTTCCCGTCGCGAACGAGCTTCCAGTCGCGCCGCTGCCGGGAGCTCGGGATCTTCATCGCCTTGCGATACTTCGTCACCGTCCGACGGGCGACGGTGATCCCCTGCTTGCCGAGTTCCCGCACCAGGTCGTCGTCGCTGAAGGGGGCGTCCTTGGGCTCGCCATCGACGATCTCCTGGAGCTTGATCCGGACCGCGTCCCACGCCACCTCCTCGCCGTCGGCACTGACGGTGCCTCCCACGAAGAACTTCCGGAGCGAATGGATTCCCCGGGGGGTCTGCAGCCACTTGTCGTCCACCGCCCGGCTCACCGTCGTGACGTGCATGCCGATCCGGTCGGCGATCTGCTGCATCTTCAGTGGCTCGATCGACTCGGGGCCCTCGGCGAGGAACCGCGTCTGGTGGTCGACGATCGCCTGCGCGGTCTTGAGGAGCGTGCTGCGTCGCTGCTCGATCGCGTCGATGAGCCACTGGGCCGAGTTGATCTTGCGCTTGATGTACTCGCGGGTGGCCGAATCCGTCTCGGACGACATCAGCATGTCGCGATAGAGCGGGCTGATCCGGAGGTTCGGCAGGTCGATGTCCTCCAGCCGCACCTTCCACGTGCCGTCGGGCATCTGATCGACGTACACGTCGGGCTTCACCGCCACCACGACCGGCGTCGAGAACACGGCGCCGGGCTTGGGCTTGAAGTCGTGGAGCTGCTCTCGAAGTCGCTCGATTTCCTCGAGCGACATGCCCGTCTTCCGGGAGATCACGGGCAGCCGATTGCCGGCAAGATCCTCGAGATGATCACCAACGAGCCGCCGCAGCTGGCGGGCGTTGGGCGTGTCGGGCCGGATCTGGAGCAGGAGGCACTCCCGGAGATCGCGGGCGGCCACGCCCGGAGGATCCATGCTCTGCACCACGGCGAGGGCCTTCTGCAGGTGCTGGAGTTGATCCGGATGTCCGTCCGCCTCGACGAGCTCCTCCAGCGGCATCGGCAGGTAGCCGTTGGCGTCGAGGTTGTAGATCACCCTGTCGGCCGCCTCGCGTTCGGCGGGCGTCAGCTCATAGTTCGCCACCTGGTCGTGGAGGTGGTCGCAGAGCGTCTCCGGCCGCTCGGCCATGTTGGCCATCACGTCGAGGTAGCGGTCGCCCGCCTGCTCGATCTGGGAGGCCGACGGCCGGCTGCGGTCGTCGTCGCTGTCGGGATACTCGTTGGCCCAGTCGTAGGTCCGCTCGAAGTCGGCCTGGTTGGCATGGTCCTGATCGACGATCAGCGGCTTCTCGTCGACCGTTCGCTCGGTCGCGGCGGGCTCCGTGTCGGCCACCAGCCCCACTGCCTCGACCGCCGGCCCGTCCTGGCCGGCCTCCTCGACCTCCAGCGTCTCGTTGTTCTGGATCTCCTCCTCGATCCGCTCCTCGAGGGCCATCACCGGGAGCTGCAGGATTTCCATCGACTGGATCATGCGGGGCGCAAGCACCTGCTTTTGCGCCATCCGCATTTCCTGGCCGAACGACATCCGCATTGCAGCAATCCTCGTGCCGGTTCCGCGCCGATTCCCGACGACCCTGAACCCAACCCAAGAATACCGCGTCCGGCGAGCCCATGCGCGAACCGGCATGAAAAATGCTCAACCGGGGGCATCGACGCCCCCGGTCGGCTGGCCGGTCAGAACTTTCGCCGACCGGAGAATGCGTCGACGAGCATCTCGCGGTTCGCCTGCTCGAGCGAGGCACCCACGGTGAGCCCGCGGGCCAAGCGGGTGATCTCGACGGGCTGGCCCTCGAGCCGCTGTGCCACCACCAGCGCCGTGGCATCGCCATCCACGTTCGGCGTCGTCCCGAGGATCACCTCGCGAAACCGGCCCTGGGCGACCCTCGCCACGAGCGCGTCGAGCGTGAGCCCCTCGGCACCGCGACCCTCGAGGGGGGCGACCCGGCCCTGAAGCACGTGGTAGAGCCCCCGATAGGTGCCCGCCTGCTCGAGCGCCAGAAGATCCCGCACCTGCTCGACCACGCAGAGGAGCGTCTGGTCGCGGCGTGGATCCGCGCAGATCTCACACCGTTCACCCTCCGCGAGGTTGAAGCAGGTGCGGCAGGGACGCAGGTTCTCCTTGACCGCCCGGATCGCGTCGGCGAAGGCGATCGCCTGATCCTTCGGCATGTAGAGCACGTGGTAGGCGAGCCGCTCGGCCGTCCGCCGCCCGATGCCGGGAAGGTCGGCGAACGCATCCACCAGTTTCGCGACCACGCCACGCTTCTCAGCCATCCTGCTCCTCCACGAATGTCGATGGCTCGTCGGTCGGTTGAATGTCGTCATCCGCTGGACCGGAGGCAACGGGCGCGGCGGCCACGGCGTGCTGGCTCCGTGGCCGCGGCGGCTCGACCTTGCGGATCGCGGCGTCGAAGAGCGTGCGGGCGTGGTTGATCAGCGGATGATCGGCGACCTCGCGGAGGAGTGCCGCCTGCGATGCCACCGGCCGCGGAGGCTCCGCCGTGGGCGATGCCCCCGACTCAGGCCCCGCAGCGGCCAGCGCGATCGCGTGCCGCACTCGCCGGCCAACGACCTGCTCGAGCGCCCGGGTGATGGCGGCAGCGACCTCCGGCCTGCGGAGAAACGCCGCCGCCGTCGTCGCGGAGGCGGGCAGTTGGACCTCCAGTTGCTCGTCTCGCCATGTGGCCGAGACCGCCTCCGCCGCGAAGTCCCCCACCAGCCCTTCGAGGCTCGCGCCGGCTGCCTGCCAAGCGGCATGGGCGTCGGCCGGAAGGGAGACGGACGTGGCCGACGGGGCCGGGGCCGACGATGACGGCGGGGCGGGAGCCTCGCCGGTCCGCTCAGCGGCGGGGGCGATCAGGTCGGTCGTTTTTTTTTGAGGCGCGGACGCCGGTGCCGGCGCGACGGCTGGACGTGGAGCCGGCGGAGTCGTGATGGCGGCGGGACGGGCTGCCGGCGCCGCTGCAGCCGCTCCACCGCCGGGCGCGGCCGTGGTCGCGGCAGCTGCCACGCGGTCGATCGCCACCGCCAGGCTCTGCAGGTCCTCGAGCGTGGCCATCCGGATCACGGCCATCTCGGCGAGGAGTGCCGCATGGCCGCTCGTCCTCATCCGCGACAGCGACTGGTCGATGACCTGGAGCATCGCCAGCAGATTGGCCGTTCCCAGCGTCCCTCCGAGGGCGGCGAGATCGATGCCGAGCCCTTGGGAGAGCGTGAGCATCGACGGATCACAGCCCACGCTGGCGAGCAGGCACTCCCGCAGCGCGGCGATGAGCTGATCGAGCACCCCGCCGGGATCGGCCCCGCCCTGAAGCGAGGCGTCGAGGGCGGCGAGCGCCCGGGCCGGGTCGCGGGCCGCGATCGCCGCCACGAGTTCGCCGACCCTCTCCTCGCGGCCGGTGCCGATCAGGGCATGCACGTCATCGACACCAACCGGACCGTTCGCGGAGCCGAGGAGCTGCTCGAGGAGCGACTGGCTGTCGCGCATGCTCCCGGCGGCCCTGCGGGCGATCAGCGTGAGCGCCTCGGGCGACACGTCGGCCCCCTCGGCTTCGACGATCTGCGCCAGCCGCCCCGCGATCGAGGGCGTGGCCACGGTCGTGAAGTCGAACCGCTGGCACCGGGAGAGGATGGTGATCGGCAGCTTCTCCGGCTCGGTCGTGCAGAGCACGAACTTCACGTGGGGCGGCGGCTCCTCGAGCGTCTTGAGGAGCGCGTTGAACGCCTCCCGGGTGAGCATGTGCACTTCGTCGATGATGTAGATCTTGAACCGGCCGCGGGCGGGCCTGACGGCCACGTTCTGCCGCAGCTGCCGGATCTCGTCGATGCCGCGGTTGCTGGCGGCATCGATCTCGACGACGTCGACGTCCTGCCCGGCGGCGATGGCCCGGCACGAGTCGCACTCGTTGCAGGGCTCGGCGGCGGGCCCCCGCTCGCATTCGAGCGCCTTGGCGTAGATCCGCGCGGCGCTGGTCTTGCCCACGCCGCGGGCGCCGGTGAAGAGGTAGGCGTGGCCGATCCGCCCCGACTCGATCGCGCCGGAGAGCCCCTTGGCGACGTGCTCCTGCCCCACGAGGTCGGCGAACCGCTGCGGCCGATACCGCCGGGCGACGACCTGGTACGCGGCCGATTCAGCCATGGGAGCCTTCGGAGTCGTGAGCCTCGTGTCGCCGCGCCGCGACGCCCTGCCCGGATGCCGATGAGAGGCCCACCGCACAAAGAGACGACTGCTTATGGCTGCTGCGGTTAAGCCCTGACCAGGTTCGCAGGTCCCCATCGCAGGGGCCTCTCATCGGCACCCGGGACACGATGATTTGTACGTCCCGCCGTCCAACCGGTCAAAGGCTGATACATTTCCGCCCATGGCGTCGACGACGTCCCCCATGATGCAGCAGTTCGAGGCGGCGAAGGCCCGCTGCCCCGGCGCGCTCGTGCTCTTCCGGATGGGCGACTTCTACGAGCTCTTCGGCGACGATGCCCGCGAGGCCGCCAACCTCCTCGACCTCACGCTCACCAGCCGCGACAAGGGGCCCGACGCCCTGCCGATGGCCGGGTTCCCGCACCACCAGCTCGACCCGCAGCTCGTGAAGCTCGTGGCCGCGGGCCGACACGTGGCCATCTGCGAGCAGATCGACGATCCGAAGACGACGAAGGGCCTGCTCCGCCGCGAGGTCACGCGGATCGTCACGCCGGGCATCGCGGCCGACGAGACCCTCCTCGATCCCGCACGGAGCAACTGGCTCGTCGCGATCCTCCCCGAGGGCGGCCGCGACGACGCCGACGCGAAGGTGGGCCTCGCCTGGATCGACGTGGCCGCGGGCCGCTTCGAGGCGGCGGTGGTCGACCGCGACGACGTGGCCGACCACGTGCTGCGGCTCGACCCTTCCGAATGCCTCTGCGGCGAGAAGCACCGCGAACTCGTCGCCGAGTTGGTGCAGCCCTCCGGGAAGCGGCTCGTGACCACGCGGCCCGACTGGTGGTTCGACGCCGCCACGGCCGAGGCGGCGGTGGGCCGCGCCCTCGGTGGCCGCAGGCTCGAGGGCCTCGGATTCGAACTCCCGGCCGACGCTCCCGGGATCTCCGCGGCCGGCGCGGTGGTGGCCTACCTCGAGCAGAACGAGCCTTCCGCCATCCTCCGAATCGACACCCTCGCGGCCTGGCGGGCGGGACGACGGCTCGAGATCGACGAGGCGTCGCGCCGCAGCCTCGAACTCGTGCGGTCGTTCGCCAGCGGCCGCCGCGAGGGCTCGCTCGCGGGCGTGCTCGACCGCACGAAGTCGCCGATGGGCGCCAGGCTCCTGGGCGAGTGGCTCTCGGCGCCGCTGGTCGACAAGCCCGCGATCGACGACCGGCTCGACGCGGTGGAGACGTTCGTCGCCGATCCGATCCTCGCCGCGCGGCTCGCGGAGAGGCTCTCCGGCATCGGCGACATCGAGCGGCTCGTCGGCCGCGTGATCACGGGGCGTGCCGGCCCTCGCGACCTCGAGCGGATCGGCCGGGCGACGGCGATCCTGCCCGATGTCGTAGCTCTGCTCGGCCCCTGTGGCGGCCTGCTCGGCGACCTCCGCGACGGCCTCGACCCCTGCCCCGACATCGCCTCGCGGATCGCCGCCACGCTCCGCGAGGGCTGTCCCGTGTTCGCCCGCGACGGCGGTTTCATCCGCCCGGGCTTCGACGCCCCTCTCGACGACCTCGTCGAGCTCGCCACCGGCGGTAAGGCATGGATCACGCGGTACCAGGCGCAGGAGATCGAGCGCACCGGCATCGCCTCGCTGAAGGTGGGCTACAACCGCGTGTTCGGCTTCTTCCTCGAGATCGGCCGGGCTCACGCGGAGAAGGCGCCGCCGGAATACATCCGCAAGCAGACCGTGAAGAACGCCGAACGGTACACGACGCCGGAGCTCGACGAGCGGCAGCGACAGGTGCTCGGCGCCGAGGAGGAGGCGGTCCGCCGCGAGCTGCACCTGCTCGAGGAACTGCGGTCTTCCGTGGCGGGCGAGCGGAGCCGGCTCGACCGCGCCGCGGAGGTGCTCGCGGTGCTCGACGTGCTCCTCTCATTCGCCGAGGTGGCTCGCACGCGAGGCTGGGTGCGGCCGGACGTCTCGACAGGCGGCGAGCTCCTGATCGACGCGGGCCGCCATCCCGTGCTCGAAGAGCTCCTGCCCCCCGGCACGCTCGTGGCCAACGACCTCACCCTCGCGGCCGGTGGGGAACGGGCTCCCGCGATCCTGCTGGTCACCGGCCCCAACATGGGCGGCAAGAGCACGTTCATCCGCCAGGCGGCGCTCGTGGTGGTCATGGCGCAGGCGGGGAGCTTCGTGCCGGCGAAGCGGGCCCGGGTCGGCATCGTCGACAGGCTCTTCGCGAGGATCGGCGCCGGCGACGACCTCGCGCGGGGCGCGAGCACGTTTCTCGTCGAGATGGCGCAGACGGCGCGGATCCTCAATCGCGCCACTCCGAGAAGCCTCGTGATTCTCGACGAGGTGGGCCGGGGCACGAGCACGTTCGACGGCCTCGCGATCGCCCAGGCCGTGGTCGAGTACCTGCAGGGTTCGGTGGGCTGCCGCACGCTCTTTGCCACCCACTACCTGCAGCTCGCGGCGCTCGAGCGGCTACCAGGAATCGCCAACGCCCAGGTGCTCGTGAAGGAGCACAAGGATCAGCTCGTGTTCCTGCATCAGGTGGTGCCGGGGGCAGCCGACAAGAGCTGGGGCGTGCATGTGGCAAGGCTCGCGGGCGTTCCGGCGGCCGTGATCGGCCGGGCCCGCGATCTCCTCGCCGGCTTCGAGGCCGACGCCGCTGCGCCCGCAACGAAACCCCGCCGCAAAGCGTCGGAACCAAACCAGCGGTCGCTGTTCGAATAAATCGAAGGGACGTGCCTTTCCCCACCCTGACCTCGGCGAGGGATGGCCGGTGCCCCACTCATACGGATCACACTTGATCCTCGCGCTCGAGTGCGGGGAGCGTGAAAGCCGACCGGCCGTGAGGCCGCGGGCGGACCACGCTGGACACGGCGTCTTGGAGCGATTCGCCCCACGCCTCACGGCGTTGGGCTCTTACCAGTGGCCGCTCGAGCATCAAGTTTGACTCGAATAATGGTTCAGCGAGGGATGGCCCGTGCCCCCTCTAACGGCTCAACTCGGGATGGCCCATGCCCCGGGAGCCGGCGTATGCCGACAAGCGCAGCCAGGATGGCGAAGCGCCG
>CAIKWU010000345.1 GCA_903831155.1 uncultured Planctomycetaceae bacterium
CATGGACATCGCCGAACGGCGGAGGCCGCAGGACGGTTCCTTCGCCGTGCTCGCCAATGGCAGACGGTTCGACGTCCGCGTGAACTCGGGGCCAACGGGCTTTGGCGAGAAGGTCGCCCTGCGGCTCCTCGACCCCTCCGGGGCGATCCTCAATGCAGGTCTTGGCGGCCTCGGCCTCCGGCCGTCGACCCTGCAGACGCTGCGGTCGGTTGTCCACCGCTCCCACGGCATGCTGATCGTCTGCGGGCCAACCGGCTCCGGCAAAACCACGACTGTGTATGCCGGGCTCAGCGAGATCGACGGGCTCGTCCGCAACATCGTGACGATCGAGGATCCGATCGAGTATCAGCTGGAAAACGTCTCGCAGACCGCTGTCAACACCGCCGCCGAACTCTCGTTCGCGACGATTCTGCGGGCGGTGTTGCGGCAGGATCCCGACGTCATCCTCGTGGGCGAAATCCGGGATAAGGAGACGGCGGAGATCGCCATGCAGGCGGCCCTGACCGGGCACTTCGTGTTTACCACGCTGCACTCAAACGATGCCCCGACCACGGTCACCCGGCTGCTCGACATCGGCATCGACGCCTCGCTGATCCAGTCGGCCGTGACCGCGATCCTGGCCCAGCGATTGGTGCGGACGCTGTGCACCGACTGTCGCGTCGCCTACGAGCCCTCACCTGACGAGTTGCGTCGCTACGGCCTGCCTGCTGGCAAGGTGCCGAGGCTCTTCCGAGCCAAGGGCTGTGCGGCGTGCGGTCAGAGCGGCTACCGGGGGCGCACCGGAATCTACGAGTTGATGCTCGTCGATGGTGCGATTCGCGCGCTGCTGGTGGGCCGGCCGTCGCTCGAGGGCATTCGCGCGGCAGCCGCGAAGCAAGGCATGAAGACGCTCCGCGTGTCGGCCCTGCACAAGGCCGTCGAGGGGCTCACCACCCTCGAAGAGGTCGATCGGGTCGTGCCGGAAGAGGCGAAAGGAGGGCAGCGATGACGGAACTTCTCGCTGCGATGTCTCTGTCCGGCGTCGCCGCCGCCGCCGTGATGCCAGTGTCGGTGGTTCTGCTCGGCCTGTTTGGCTACCGGCACGGGCTGTTTTTGGCGACCGTCGTGGGCCTTGTGCTGCTCACCGGATTTCTCGGGGCGCTGGCGCTGGCGCCCGCGGGGGCCGCGTTTCTCGAATCGTTCGACTGCCCAGCAGCCTATTCGCTGGCGGCCTCCTACTGCAGCGTATTCGCCGTGGCCGCAGCCGCCTGCAGGTTTGGCATCGGCGAAATCGTGCAGGAAGACGACGTGCGCTTTGGCGGCTCGATCGACAAGGTGGGGGGATTGGTCGTCGGTGGTGTTACGGGCATGCTCGTCGCGGGGGCGATCCTCGTGGGCTGGTCGTTGTGGCAACTCCCTCATGTCGTCAAGCCCGATATGACCAGCATGAAGAGTGACGCAGGGGCCAAGGCTTTGCGGGCGTTTGCCCGGTGCATCCACACCGATTCGCAGCTTCGGGATCGCCTGCTTCACGGCGACTTTGAGCGGAGCACCGCCTCCGCTTCCGCCTCCGCTTCCGCCTCCGCGGACGGTCGCGTGCGGGCAAGCGAGCCATTCGTCGACATCGATGGAGATTGGGTTCGCGGCGATCACGAGCCGTACCTCGACTACGACCATAACGGCACCTTCACAACCTCCGCAGCGGTCATCGACCGATCCAGCGGCGGCCAGGGCAGGAGGGCCGTCGGGCTGCTCGACGCCTACTGGCTCGGCTCGTGGCGGGCCGTTCGTGTGCTCACGGCGCCGCAGTTCACATCGCCCGCCAGGATCGACGCCGACACGCGGGGCACGGAGCGGCCCTTGCTCCTTCTGGTGGCAGCCGACGCCGACGCCGGCGACACGCTCACCTACAGCATGGCGCCGAAGGACGGAGACGATTCACCGCTCGTGACCGTCGATCCGACGACCGGAGAGGTGACGCTGACGACGTCACAGGTGGGCACCGACCTTCAATCGCTGCGATTCAAGGCGGTGGTCACCGACCGCTCGGGG
>CAIKWU010000346.1 GCA_903831155.1 uncultured Planctomycetaceae bacterium
GGAACCCCCCGACTCTAGTTGCGATTTCCCCGAAACCCCAGTCCCGGCTGGAAACCCGCCCTGCGGCTGGTCGCCATGCGCTTCGAGCGGCCAGGCGGAGGGGCGGGGTGGGGCTGACGACCCTTCGAGGATTTCGCACGCCGAGGCACGGACCCTCGCAGGGCGCGGTGCGAAATCATCGGGCGAGGCACCCCACGCCGTCCCGCAGTCGGCGCGTCACTCCACGTCGAGGCCGTCAGGCGCCGTACTTGCCGAACCGCTGGGCGTGGGCCATGGCCAGGAGCATCAGGTGCTTGGCCGGGAAGATCCCGAAGCCGCCGCGGAGGCAGTCGCGCTCCGAGAAGCTCGTCAGCCCGTCGGGGCGGCAGGTGTCGGACACCAGCAGCGTCGGCACCGGATGCCAGGAATGGCTCTTGAGCCTGCTCGGCGTCGAATGGTCGCCCGTCACGATCAGCACGTCGGGCTTCAGGGCCTCGATCTTGGGGATCGCCCGGTCGAGTTCCTCGATCCGCTTCACCTTCTGCTCGAAGGCGCCGTCCTCGCCGGTGGAGTCGGTGTATTTGAAGTGCAGGAAGAAGAAGTCGTAGTCGTTCCAGCACTTCGCGAGCTCGGCGATCTGCTCGTCGAGCGACTGGGCCTTGCCCACGAGCGTCATGCCGACGAGCTGCGCGAGGCCCTTGTACATCGGGTAGACGGCGATGGCCGCCGCCTTGAGGCCGTAGAGCTGCTCGTAGGTGGGCAGGGCGGGCTTCGCCGCGAAGCCGCGGAGCACCATGCCATTGGCCTTCGTCTCGTCCTTCAGGATCGCGCAGGCCTGCTTCACGAACTCCTTCGCCACCTCGGCCGTCTTCTTCGCCGCCGGATCGGCGGCCTGTGGGTCGAGCGGGGCGACGCCCACGGCCTGGGGGTCGGTGTCGGCCACGCGGCCGTCGAGGCCCTCGCCGCGGAACACGACGACGAAGCGGTGCTCCTTCACCGGCTTCACGAACGTCTCGACGCCGGGGATCTTCACCGCCTGGAGTTTCTCGACGACGGCGAAGCTCTCTTCCGAGGGGATGCGGCCCGCGCGGCGGTCGGAGATCTTGCCTGCCGCATCGAGCGTGCAGAAGTTGCCGCGGGCGGCGACGTCCTTCGGGCCGAGTTCGAAGCCGATGCCGGTGGCCTCGAGCGCGCCGCGGCCGATCTTGAACTCCAGCGGGTCGTAGCCGAAGAGGCCGAGGTGGCCCGGGCCCGAGCCGGGCGTGATGCCGGGCAGCACCGGCACGCTCGAGCCGCTCGTGCCCAGCGCCGCGAGCCGGTCGAGGTTCGGTGTCGCCGCCGTCTCGAGCTCCGTCGTTCCTCCGGCGGTCATCGGCAGTCCGCCGAGGCCGTCGGCCACGAGCATCACGATCTTGGAGGCATTCTTCTCGGCGAGTTCGCGGATGAGTTCGTGCTCTTTCACGGCGCGGGTTCCTGCGGGTGGCGGGGCGATGTTTGCGGGCGTTTCCTGGGATCGGCTAGAGTTCCGCCGGCGGAATGTACACGGTCGTCCTCCCTCCCCAAACCTCCCGCCGCCGAGGCCCCTCATGAGTGTCATCCGCCCCAAGCCGCCCGAAGACCCGATCCAGTACGACCCCTCGGCCGTGTTCGCCGCCGGCACCGTCTCGCGACCCAAACTCGATGCCCTCGCGGCCCCGCTCGACGCGGCCCGCACGGAGTCGCTCGCCGACCTCGACCGCTGGCGGGGTGGCGGGGCGAAGGCCGGCGAGGCCCTCGACCCGGCCTTCATCGACCTGCCCGAGCGGCTGCTCGCCGACTACAACACGAAGCGGCCCGAGAGCGAACTCTTCGCGATTCTGCAGGCCGCCCGGCGGATTCGCGATGCCGTCGATCGCGTCGTGGTGCTCGGCATCGGCGGCTCCTACATGGGCACGCGGGCCCTGTTCGAGGCCTGCTGCCATCCGTTCCACAACGAGCTGCCCCGCGGCGAGCGGGGTGGCCGGCCGAGGCTCTCGTTCGAGGGCTTCAACATGGACAACGACTCCGCGCAGGGCCTCCTCGATCTCGTGGCTCCGCACGGCAAGCCGCGGGGAGACGACCTGCTCGACCGCTGGGCGGCCCTCGTCGTCAGCAAGAGCGGTGGCACGCTGGAGACGGCCGTGGCCACGCGGCTGTTTCTCGCCACGCTCCTCAACGCGGTGGGGGGCGACGTGCGGCGGCTCGCCGAGGTGGTGGTGCCGGTCACCGGCAAGACCGGCCGGCTCGCCGACCTCGCCAAGGCGATCGGCTGCCCGGAGGTGTTCGACATTCCCGACGGCGTGGGCGGCCGGTTCTCCGTGTTCACGGCCGTAGGGCTGCTGCCGGCGTCGATCGTGGGGATCGACGTGGTGCGGCTGCTCGAAGGCGCGGCGGCGATGAACCGCCGGTTCCGCGAGGCGCCGGTCGCCGACAACCCGGTGCTGCAGTACGTGGGCGTGTGCCACCTTGCCGAGGTCGATTCCGGCGCCACCGTGCGCGTGCTCTCGGCTTGGAGCAACCGGCTCGAGGCGGTGGGCCTGTGGTACGACCAACTCCTCTCCGAGAGCCTCGGCAAGGCGGAGAAGGGGGCCACGCCGCTCACGGCCGTCACCACCCGCGACCTCCATTCCCGCGGACAGCAGCATCAGGATGGCCGCCGCGACAAGCTGATCACGAACCTGGTGGTGGGCGAGCCCCGCCGCGACCGCCTCGCCCTTCCCCCGCTCGGGGCCTACGCCGCGAACCAGGACAAGCTCGACGACCTCGTCGGGAGGACCTGGCCCGACATGCTCGCCGCTGCGTTTGCCGGCACCAACGAGGCGTATGCGGGGGCGAAGCGGCCCACGGCCGACATCCTGCTGCCGCGGATCGACGAGCACGTGATCGGCCAGCTGCTCCAGATGCTGATGCTCGCCACGGTCGTGGAGGGCAGGCTCGTGGGCACCAACCCTTACGGCCAGCCGGGGGTCGAGGATTACAAACAATTCATGATGCGCCGATTGAGACCTTAGGGTCGATGCGCGTCGATGCAGCGGACCTTCGGCCGCTGATCGCCGAAACCCGGGGCGTGCATGCGGGCCGGTGAAAGCCGACCGGCCGTGAGGCCGCGGGCGGACCACGCTGGGCATGGCGTCGTTTGGCGGTTCGCCCCACGCCTTACGGCGTTGGGCTTGTACGGACGGCCACGGTCAGGCGGCGTTCACAGGCTCGCGCTCAGCGAGGGGCTGCCCGTGCCCCGGGA
>CAIKWU010000347.1 GCA_903831155.1 uncultured Planctomycetaceae bacterium
AAAGCATCCGCAACATCGGCATCGTCGCCCACATCGACGCCGGCAAGACCACGCTCACCGAGCGGCTGCTCTTCTACACGAAGACGAGCCACCGGCTCGGCGAGGTCGACCGCGGCACCACGATCACCGACTTCGATCCGGAGGAGCAGGAGCGGGGGATCACGATCTACTCGGCGGCCGTGTCGTTCCAGTGGCGCGACGTCCGCGTCAACCTGATCGACACGCCCGGCCACGTCGACTTCACGGCCGAGGTGGAGCGGAGTCTCCGCGTGCTCGACGGGGCGGTCGTGGTGTTTTCCGCCCGCGAGGGCGTCGAGGCCCAGAGCGAGACGGTCTGGCGGCAGGCCGACAAGTACGGCGTGCCGCGGCTCGCCCTCGTCAACAAGCTCGACCGCGAGGGAGCCGACTTCTTCGGCACGATCGGCCAGATCGAGAAGCGGCTCGGCGCGAAGCCGCTGGTGCTCCATCTGCCCCTGGGCCTGGGGCCGCCGCACGTGAAGGACCCCTTCCGCGGGATCGTCGATCTCGTGGAGATGAAGCTGCTCACGTTTCCGCCCAAGGAAGAGGCCCTGGCCGGCGGCGATGGCCTCACGCGGATCACGGCGGCGGCGATTCCCGAGGAGCTCGCCGACGAGGCGGCCCTCTATCGCGAGCAGCTCGTCTCGACGCTCTTCGATTTCTCCGATGAGATCGCCGAACTCGCGATGAGCGAGGCTCCGATTCCGCCCGAGCTCATGCGGAAGGCCATCCGCCAGGCCACGATCGAGCGTCGCGTGGTGCCGATCCTCGCCGGGTCGGCCCTCGACTGCATCGGCGTCCAGCCGGTGCTCGACGCGGTGGCCTGGTACCTGCCGAGCCCGGCCGACGTGCCGCCGGTGGAGGGCCTCGACCCGGCCGCGAAGACGCCCACCACGATCACCCGCAAGGCCGATCCGAAGGAGCCGTTCTGCGGCCTCGTCTTCAAGATCGTCGCGGAGAAGCACGGCGACCTCTCCTTCGTTCGCGTCTACTCCGGCACGCTCAAGGCGGGGAGCCGGGCCTGGAATCCGCTCAAGCAGAAGAAGGAAAACATCGCCCAGCTCTGGCACGTGCAGGCCGACCGCCGCGAGCAGATCGACGAAGCCTACGCGGGCGACATCGTGGGCGTGATCGGCCCCCGGGCGAGCGTCACGGGCGACACGCTCTGCGATTCCGCCGCGCCGATCGTGCTGGAGACGATCCAGTTTCCCGAGACCGTGATCTCGATGGCCATCGAGCCCGACACGAGCCTCGAGCGAAAGAAGCTCGCCGACACGCTCGAAATGATGAAGCGGCAGGATCCGACGTTCCGGGCGATCGAGAGCGAGGAGACCGGGCAGACGCTGATCTCGGGCATGGGCGAGCTCCACCTCGAGGTGATCCGGCACCGTCTGGAGCGGGACTTCAACCTCAAGTGCCGCGTCCACAAGCCACGGGTGAGCTACAAGGAAACGCTCGGAAAGGCCGTCACCGTCAGCGGCGAGGCCAACCGGCAGGTGGCGGGCCAGACGCTCGTGGCCACGGTCACGCTTCGGGCCGAGCCGACCGCCGACCAGGCTCCGGTGACGGTGGAGCAGGGGTGGTTCCCGGAGCACGAGGCCCTGGCCGCGATCGCGGCGACGATGACGCAGTCGGTCCGCGAGAGCGCCGAGCGGGGCGGGCTCAAGGGCTGCCCGCTGTGGGGCGTGCGGATCGTGGTGCTCGAGAGCCCGATCCCGGAGCCGCTGCCCGGGGACGTCGCGATCCGGATCGCCGCCGCCGATGCGATCGAAAACATGCTCAATGCGGCCGGCACAGTGCTGCTCGAGCCGGTGATGAGGGTCGAGGTGAGCGTGCCGGAGGATCATCTCGGCGACGTGATCAACGACCTCCAGCAGCGGCGGGCGATCATCACGGGGACCGAAATCCGTGGCCCGGCGACCGTGCTCACGGCGGAGGCCCCGCTGGCGAGCATGTTCGGCTATTCGGCGGCCGTGCGGAGCGTCAGCCAGGGGCGGGCGAGCTTCACGATGGCCCCGCTCAAGTACGGCCCAGCCCCGGCGGAAACCGCCGACGCCTTCGTGTAGCGTTTCGGGATGGCCCGGACGGAAACCACGGCAGTGGGGGGAAGCTCATTGGTTTCGGGGGGGTGGCTCGCGAGCGCCGCGGCCAGGCGGGCAGCGATTTCGCCGGCATAAGGCGGGGCGTTGACAACGATCGGCCGCTGGTCGGCGTCGAGGAACGCCACGCCCAGCAGGGCGGCCACTCGGCGTCCAACGTCGGACTTGTCGCACCGCTGAGGCCCATCAGAATGGTCGCCGGCGATGGTCGGTCGGTGCCCATGGGAACGGCCGCACGGGAGGAAGGATGGCGACATCTGGCCCGGATTTTCCGGTGTGTTGACAGCACCCT
>CAIKWU010000348.1 GCA_903831155.1 uncultured Planctomycetaceae bacterium
CCCTCCGCTCACTCCATGCCGGCTGCGCTTCGCCATCCCTGGCTTCGCTGGCCGCCAAGGCCGGCTCCACGGCATGGGCAGCCCCTCGCTGAGTTCGTGCCTGGGGAAGCCGACCGGCCGTGAGGCCGCGGACTGTGCTCAGCATGGCGTCAACGCTCCGAGGATGGGGAAGAGGACTCGGCGATCGTCCGGATAAAAGAGAGCCACGGGGGCACCGGGCCCGAATGGTCTCGGCTCCGGGGTCCCGCGAGGGGCACGCCGGTTACCGTTGCGGCGCGCTGCATCCGCTCGACGAGCGTGGCATCGGGATCGGCAAGCCAGATTGGTAGCGGCGCGGCCATGGCGAGCATGCCACCGAGGTCGCCATATTTCACCGCGCCGGGCAGGAAATCGTCGTGCCAGACGTCGGGGAGTCCGTCGAACCGGAAGCCGCCGGTCTCGATCACGGCGGCAGCGATCGGGGGATCTCGGCGCCCGTCGAGCGTGGACGACGCCGCGGCGATGCCGCCGGCCACCCAGTGGCCCGCGCCCTGCTCGCCCACCAGCACGATCCGCTTCGCCGGAGCCTTTTCGTGATCGCGGGCGGCCGCGACGAGCGTGAGCAGGTCGTGCACGCGGCGGGCGTAGGCGGAGTCGTTGTAGCCGTAGGCGTAGGAGCAGTCCTTGCGATAGCCCTCTTCGAAGGTGTCGGCCCCGCCGGGGCGGTCGCCGCGATGATTGAGCACGAAGGCCGCATCGCGGCGACGCTCCGCCTGGCCGAAGAGGTCGGCGAAGACCACGGCGTGGCCCGCGCGGAGGAGCGCTGCGGCCGCGACGTTCTTCCCACCGGGCAGTTGGCCTTCGATCCCGCTCGCATGCGGCCAGATCACGACGGTGCCGCTCCACTCGCGCGGCTGTACCCGCAGAAACGCGACCCGCTCGCCCCGTTTTTCGAACACCGCGTGCCCTTGTTCAACCTCGACGGCCCGGTCGAGCACGTCAAAGCCGGTGCTGGCCCTCGGCTCGCTGGCCGGTTCGACGGCGACCTCACCCTCCGCCGGCACGCCACGGCCAAAGATCGCCGCATAGGCCATCGCGAGCGTCGCCTGCGCCCGCGTTACGCTCTCGCGATCGGTAACGCTGAGCAGCGGCTGGATCGCGGCGTCAGAGGCCTTCGTCCAGGCCGCACAGAGCGCCCGCTCGTGGGCTGCGCCTGCATCGTCGCCCGAGGGCGCCGGATGCTCGGCGGTCCACACGGTCAGATCGCCGCGCGGGGAAAATATGAAGTCGGCTTCAGCGCCGGCGGTGGGCGATCGGAGCCCGAGATGGCGATTCATGAACTCGAGGCAGTGCGACCGGGCCACGGCGTTGTAGTTGTGGCCGTACTGGATGTCGAAGTGGGCCTCGAGCATCTCCGGCACGCCGAGCATCCGGTAGAGCCCGAGGAGCTCTGGATACCCCTTCCGCTCGAGGTCGCGGGTCCAGTCGTTGGCCGCGGTCAGGCCGAGGGCCCGAGGTGCGACGAGGGCGGCGAGGTCGATGTTGCCCTGGCCGACGCGGAGATACGCCGCGTTCTCGCAGGTGCAGCCCCCCTGCATCGAGGTCGAGATCATCGACGCCGCGAAGGCCGCCTTCAGCCGATCGTCGAGCGCCGTCGCGGCGATCGTCTGCGTCGCCCCGCCGCTGGCCCCCGTCACGGCGAGCCGTTCGGAATCGACGCCGGGAAGGGCGGCGATGAAGTCGAGGGCACGGAGGCTGTTGAAGGTCTGGAGGCCGAACCAGTTCTGGAGGCGGGCGGCGGCCTCGAAGCCACCAAGCCCCCACGTGCCGGGTTCGCGGCCATCGAGATCGGCACGCGGCCCGTGCCGGTGGCCGAGGCACTGCACCGAGTCGCAGAAGCCGACCATGTCGTAGTGGAAGACCACGCAGCCGAGCCTGGCGAGGCCGATGCACCGGGCCTGGAGGGGGCTTCTCGCGCCGTTCACGAACCGCTCGGCACCCGATTCGAGTTCCCGGCGGACCGCATCCTCCGGCATGTCCATGAATCGGCCGCCGGGCCAGTGGCCGTAGGGGCAGAGGACACCCGGACGTGGCCGCGCGTCCCCGCCCGTGGGCCTGTAGAGGTTGCCGGCCACGAGGTGACCGGAGAACGACTCGAAGCACACCCGTTCGATGGTGTAGCCGTCTCGCTCGACACGGCCGTGGATCGTGGCCGCCACCGGCGGGCGGGCCGGCATCGGCAGGAGGCCGGCGGCCAGGGCCACGCGGGCACGCACGAGTTTTGATCGCTCGGCCCACGCGTCGGGCGATGCCACTGCCGTGAACGGATGGTCGCCATCCACGGTAACGGGCGGGCCGAGTCGCGGGTCGCCGGCGATGGCGGAGGCGGCCACAGCGGTGGCCATCAGCACGGGCACGAACCGAAGGAGGGGCACGGGCAGCACCGCGGGATTCGCATGGATGTCGGGCAAGGACGACTCTGGCCACCCTCCAGTCCGACGCAGCCAGTGTCACCGCACGGCCATCGCCCGACAAGGGATGGCACGCGCGACCACCCGACTCCCGGGCACCCGGCGATTCTTGTGCGTAGTTGCGCACCGCGACGGCCAAACGAAATGGGGCACGCCCCGCATTTCCGGTCACAATCTGGGTATGAGTCGGAACCTCATGATGCTCGCCGCCGCGGTCCTCGCGATCGCGGTCGACCGGACTGCCGACGCGCAGCTTCCGGCGTTTCCCGGCGCCGACGGCGCCGGCCGTGCCGTCACGGGTGGGCGGGGCGGCAGCGTGTACCACGTCACGAGCCTCGCGGGCCGCTACAACGACCCGAATCGCGCTGCCTACGGAACGCTGGCCTACGGCCTCTCCGACGCCAACTTCACCGTCAATGGGGTCGTGCAGCCCCGGACGATCGTCTTCGACGTGGGTGGCACGATCGACCTCGGGAGTTGGGACACGCAGTGCCGGCTGACGACCGGGCGCAACACCACGATCGCCGGCGAGACGGCGCCGGGCGGCATCGCGATCATCGGCGGCGTGGTGAAGGTCGCAGGCGGCAACACGATCATCCGCAACCTGACCGTCGCGCCCGGCTACGGTCTTCGCAACACGGGCACCGACGGATTTCCCGACAGCTACGTCTACGACGCCTTCGATATCAGCGGCCAGGGGATCATCATCGACCACTGCTCGACGTTCTTCGCCACCGACGAGCATGTCAGCGCGAACGAACTCGCCGCCGACGTGACGGTGCAGTACACGAACATCTCGCAAGGGCAGAACTACCCGAACCTCGACACGAATGGGACCTACACCGGCCATGCATTCGGATCACTGTTCCAGATGGGATCCGGGGCGAAACTGAGCGTCCACCACAACCTCTACGCCCACCAGAAGGGCCGGCTCCCCCGCGTCGGAAGTTCCGTCGGCACGGGCGCCTTCAACGACTTCCGCAACAACGTGTTCTACAACTGGCTCAGCACGGCCGGCGGCGGTGCGAGCGGCCAGCCCAGCTTCAGCAACTTCGTCGGCAACTTTTTCCTCGCGGGCCCGGGGGGCGACAATCCCGTGGGCGGCTCGAGCACGGCGATTACCACGGCCTCGGGGGGCACGAGCATCTTCGGCGGGGCGAGCACGAGCGCCACACGCATCCACCACTCCGGCAATCTCAAGGACACCAACAAGGACGGTGACCGTCTCGACGGCACGGCGCTCACGAACTCCGACTTCACGTCGTCAACGTTTGCCGCGACCGCCTACGACGCCGGCTACGTCGGCATCACCGAGTCTGCGACGACCGCGTTCGACCGCGTGCTCGCCTACATGGGCGCGAACTGGTGGGCCCGCGACGGCGTCGTCGACACCGTCGACGAACGGCTCGTCCAGGAGACGCGGACCGGCACGGGGCGAATCATCGCCTGGGCCGACAACCCGTCCGACCCCAACGACGGCGCGGAGTGGAACGCCCTGAAGAACGCGCCGCTGCGGTCCCGGCCGGCCGGCTGGGACACCGACGCCGACGGCATGCCCGACTCCTGGGAGACATCGCTCGGGCTCGATCCGACCGTCGCCAACCACGCCGGTGACTTCGATGCCGACGGCTACACCGATCTGGAGGAGTACCTCCAGGAGCTGACCGCCTGGCCCGCTGCGAAGGCGGCGGTCTTCAGCGGCACGAGCGGCCGCTACGCGCTTTCCTCCAGCTGGGACACCGCCTGGCAGCCGTCACGGTTCGACACCGTGCAGGTCAACTCGGGCACCGTGACGGTCGACGCGGTCGGGCAGCACGGCGGCACGCTGCTCCTCTCGGCCACCGCGACGGCCGGCCCGCTGCCCGTCCTGAGAATCTCGGCGGGAGGACTTCGGCTCGCGGGCAATCTGGTGATCGGCTCGGCCACCGGCGGAACCGGCAGCGTGACCCTGAGCGGCGGCGGACTCGTGGTGGCGGGCACGGTCACCTCGGGATCGGCCTCCAGTGGACTGTTCGCGGTGACCGGTGGCACGCTCGCGGCCGGGGCGATCGATCTCGGGCGGCTGCGATCCGGGACCGGTGCGTCGACGGGCGTGCTCCGCATCGACGCCGCGACGCTCTCCCCGGGCGATCGCGGCACCGCCGGACGCACGACCGTGACGGGCAGCGTGGAGTTCGCCACCGGCTCTCTGGCCATCGATCTCGGCGGTGCCTCGGCGGCGACGGTGTTTCAGTCGGGCTCGGCCGCCCACGACCGGCTCGAGGCCAGCGGGGCGGTCGATCTCGGGGCGACGCGGCTCTCGCTCGCCACGGTGGACGGCTACACGCCCGCATGGCTCGCGCCGCACACCGTGGTCGCTGCCGCCTCCCTGGTCGGGCAGTTCTCGTCGATCGACGGCCTCGATCTGGGCGACGGCAGGCGGCTCGCCGTCACGTACACCGGTTCGTCCGCGGTCGCCACGGTGGCCGCGGCGGGGGATGTCAACCTCGACGGTGCGATCGACATCCTCGACGCATCCGTCTTTTCCTCGGCCGGCACGTTCGACGCTGGCAGGTTGGCGACGTGGGCCGACGGCGACTTCAACGGTGACGGACTCGCCGACATCCTCGACGCCGCCGACCTTGCCACGGGGGGACTCTACGACGAGGGCCCGTATGCCGGCAGTGCTGGCCAGGTGAGCGCCGTGCCGGAGCCCGTCGTGCCCGCGGCGGCCCTCGCGATGGTCGCGGCCGGAGTGGCCGCGACCCGCTCCCGCCGGCACCGGCGGCCCTCACCGACCTGCCGGGCTGGCCGCTGACGTCGCTCCGGGCGCACAATCGTCCGCCCCCGGGAGTGCAGCCATGGATGCCCATCGTTCGGAGAAGCTCTACACGGCCCACCTCGTGGCCGACCTCGTCAGCAAGGTGATCGGCGTGCTCGCGCTGGGGGTCGCGGCCTGGTGGACCTACACGAACTTCACCGTCGAGCGGACGCACGATCCCACCATGGAGGTGAGCGTGGAGCCATCGGTGCATGCTCTCGACGGGAACCGCGTGCTGCTCGACGTCGACGTGGTGCTTCGCAACGCCGGGAAGGTGGCGATCGTGCCGCGGTTCCCCGAGCAGGACGGCGACCGCGACGTGGGCCTCGAGATCTCGATCGTGGAGATGGCGCCCGGTGATGAGTCGCAGGGCGGCGACCAGGCCGCATCCGCGGGCTCCGACCCGGCCGTGCCCTGGTTCGACTGGACGAGCGGGGACGGCCACCCCCGGCCGATCCTGCTCAAGCGAAACCTGCTCGCCTCCAACGAGGACTTCCGACAGCGTCGCTACCAACTCAATCCGGGCGTGCGTACCCGCGAGCCCTTCGCGTGCGTCGTCGAGCGGAACCGGCTCTACGCCATCCGGGCGCGTTTCTGGACCATCGAAGGATCGGTGGCCGACCTCGTCTACATCGACACGTTCCGTGTCGGGGACAGAGGCCCCTGACGGCGCGACCCGCATCGCCCGCACATCCGGCCCCGCCGGCAGCCCGGCACGGTGCCAGACCGTGGCCTATGGTTGCCCGTCGGCATCGAGGGCAGCGGAGCGGCGCGGAAATGTTCGCAACGATCGTGATGTGGCTGATCGTCGTCTGGACGGTGGCCGGCTGCTGGCTGATCGTGTCCGCCGCCCTGCGCCGCGCCGACGATCTCCGCTGAACCCCGTGGGCGATCAGCGGAGGATCACCCCCGCGACCACCGCCAGGTAGGCGAGCGGCAGCAGCACGGCGGCCGCATGGTTCACGCGACGTCTCACCGCCGGCTTCCGCCGCACGCCGAGTTCCGCGGCGCTCACCATCACGAGGAGCGCGACGAAGCCGTAGGTGAACACGAACAGCCGGTCGATCACGGTCAGGTAGCCGACGTGCGGCAGGTTGAAGCTGATCG
>CAIKWU010000349.1 GCA_903831155.1 uncultured Planctomycetaceae bacterium
CACCGTGCCCGCCGCTCACTCGGATGCCGCCGGCACTTCGCCATCCTGGCTGCGTTTGGCGGCATACGCCGGCTCCTGGGGCATGGGCAGCCCCTCCTGAGTTGAGTTCGTGTTTGGGAAGGCTGGGCGCTGCCCTGGCCCGTCACTCGCTCGCCTTCGCGCGGGCGGCGTGGAGGTCGGCGGCCGAGAGGCCCCAGACCCGCGCGGTCCGGTCGTGCGACACGGTCACGAACCACGTGCCGTCGGGGCAAATCCGCAAGCCGCTCACGAGCTGCCTGTGGCCCTCCAGCACCAGCAGTTCGTCGCCGCTCTCGGCGTCCCAGACTCTTGCGGTGTGATCCTCCGCGCAGGTCACGATCCGCCGGCCGTCGGGAGTGAAGGCGGCGTCCCAGACGGCGCTCTCGTGGCCGCCCGAGAGCGTGCGGACGAGCGCCCCGGTGCCGGCGTCCCAGATCTTCGCGGTCTCGTCATCGGAGGTCGTGGCCAGCAGGGCACCGTCGCCGCTGAACGCGATCGACTTGACCACGGAGGTGTGACCTCGCAGCACCAGCAGCTCCCTACCGTTCGCGACGTCCCAGACGCGTGCGGTCTTGTCCCACGACGAGGTCGCCACCCGCGCACCATCGGGGCTGAAGGCGACCGTCCGCACGCCGTCCTCGTGTCCCTTCAGCACCGCGGTCGTGGTCCCCGTGGCCGCATCCCAGAGCCGGGCCGTGCGATCACCGGACGCCGTGGCGACCCGCCTGCCGTCGGGGCTGAACGTGATGCTCCAGATGTGCTGGCCGTGGCCGACGAGATCCCGCTGCCGCCGCAGGCTCATGGCATCCCAGATCGCGGCCGCGCCGTCCCACGAGCAGGTGGCGATGGCATCCCCGGTGGGAGCGAAGGCGAGACCGCTGCACGTGGACGGGTGTGGCCTCCAGGACGCCACCACCTCGAAAGTGGCGGCATCGATGATCCTCGCCATGCAGTCCTCGGAGCCCGTGGCGATCCGGGAGCCGTCGGCGCTGACCGCGACGCCCCAGACGGGACCTTGGTGAACCGCGAGCACGGTCGGCTCGGTGTTCGCGGAGACGTCCCAGAGGCGGACCGAGGTGTCGTAGCCGCCGCTGGCCACGAATCGTCCGTTGGGATCGAAGCGGATGGCGGCCGGCGATTCGGTGTGGCCGACCATCGACACGAGCGGGTCGCCCGTGGCCACGTCCCAGAGCCTGACCGTCTTGTCGCCACCCGACGTGACGAGGCGATGGCCGTCCGGGCTGAACGCCGCCGCCGTCACCCAGGCCTCGTGGCCGACGAGCGTGTCCACGCAGCTCCAGTCGTCCGCCGACCACAGCCGGATGGTCCGGTCGTCCGCGACGGTCGCCAGCCGCCGGCCGTCCGGGGAGAAGGCGATGTCCCATGCCCGCTGCTGGTGTCCTCCGAGCAGGGTCACGAGGCGACCGGACGAGGTCTCCCACACGCGGGGCGCGTTGTCCCGGAAGTCCTGGGAGCATGTGGCCACGAGGGTGCCATCCGGGCTGAATCGGGCATGGTTGAATGGCGGCGCGGCCTCGGTCATCGTCGCCCTCCGGGTCTCCATCGCCGTGGCGATGTCCCAGTGGCGGACCGTTCCGTCCGGCGATGCCGTGAGCACCGACTCGCCGCCTGCTGCAAAGGTGATTCCGGTGACGGGGCGATCGTGCCCCGACAGCACGATCGCAGGCTCGTCGCCGTCCAGGCTCCATACCCGGGCGGTGCGGTCGTCCGCCCCGCTGGCGAGCCACCGGCCTGTTGCGTCGAAACAGACGGCGCGAACGGCGCCGGTGTGGCCCCGCAGGACGGTCGGCGCGCGAGAGTCGGCGGTGCTCCACACGCGGATCGTGCCGTCGGCCGATGCCGAGGCCACCCGCGTGCCATCCGGGGCGTAGGCGACGTCGGTGACGTTCCTCTCGTGCCCCCGCAGCACCATCGA
>CAIKWU010000350.1 GCA_903831155.1 uncultured Planctomycetaceae bacterium
GCCACACGGTAGCCGCGAACAACGTTGGCCGCGGCGCGGAGGTCTTCGATCCGGCTGTTGGTGCAGGAGCCGATGAAGACCCGGTCGAGCGGGATGTCGACGATCTTCGTGCCCCCCGAGAGCCCCATGTAGTCGAGGGCCCGACTCCCGCTTTCCCGTTCGTTGGGATCGCCGAAGGCCGTTGGATCGGGCACCGTGGCATCGATGCCCACCACCTGAGCGGGATTGGTGCCCCACGTGACCTGAGGCACGACATCGCCCCCCTCGAAGATCTCGACGCGGTCGAACATCGCACCTGGATCGCCTGGAAGGCGTTCCCACTCGGCCACGGCCCGGTCGAAGTTCCGCGGCGCGTAGTCCCGGCCCCGCAGGTAGTCGAAGGTGATCTGGTCCGGGGCGATCATGCCGGCTCGCGCTCCCGCCTCGATCGACATGTTGCAGACGGTCATCCGCTCCTCCATGCCGAGGCGGCGGATGCAGGGACCGGTGTATTCGATCACGTGGCCCGTGCCGCCCTCGGTGGAGAGTTTTCCGATCAGGTAGAGCACGAGGTCCTTCGCCGTGACCCCGGGGTGCAGCGATCCCTCGACCCGCAGTTCGAGCGACTTCGGCTTGGCCTGCCGCAGCGTCTGCGTGGCGAGCACGTGCTCCACCTCGCTCGTGCCGATGCCGAAGGCGAGCGCCCCCAGGGCGCCGTGCGTGGCGGTGTGGCTGTCGCCACAGACGATCGTCATGCCCGGCTGCGTGATTCCCAGTTCCGGGCCGATCACATGCACGATGCCCTGATCGGCATCACCCAGATCGAACAGCCGAACGCCGAACTCGCGGCAGTTGGTGCGGAGCGTGTCGATCTGCTGCTTCGAGATCGGATCGGCGATCGGAAGCCGCCGATCGGTCGTGGGGATGTTGTGGTCGGGTGTGGCGAAGGTGGCATCCGGCCGCCGCACAGGGCGGCCAGCCAGTCGCAGCCCCTCGAAGGCCTGCGGGCTGGTCACCTCATGCACGAGGTGCCGGTCGATGTAGAGCAGCGGCAGTTCGCCGGGTGGGGTGCAGACGACGTGGGCGTCCCAGATCTTGTCGAGCAGCGTGCGGGGCGTGGAGGACATCGGGTGAGAAGATGGTGGGGCGGGGATGGAGTGGCGGGAACCGTCACTCAATGTAGCCCCCGGGCCCCTGCCCTGCCACCCGCCGCTATGCGGCGCGTCTGAGAACCGTCTTCGCAGCCAGTTCGTCGACACGGGCCTTCGGGACGGGTGTCCACACGCCGCTTCTGCCCACACTCGACTCGGCGAAGATGGCGGTCTGCACCGTGACGATCCGCTGGATGAAGAACCAGCAGCGATCGAGATACCGCGGGTCGTTGTCGGCTGAAATCAGCACCAGGTCGAATGACCCTAGGTGGTTGCAGAGCCTCGACAGGGAGGTGTCGACATTGCCCGGCACGAGCTGCACCCGAGCCAGTCCGTGCAGCCGCTGGTGTGCCTGCTTCAGCGTCACGCCCGGCGGATCCTCGGGGAGCCGTCCTTCGAACCGGTCGAGGCCCACGTAGTGCAGATCGGTCCCGGGATGAGCAGACCGCAGCAGCCCGAGCATTCGCTCCGTCCGCCCCAGCGTGCCGACCCCCAGTTCGATGATCCGTCTGGGAGGCTTTCGGAGAATATGTCGGTAGAGAGGACGCTCCCGGGCCGGCTGCGAGAACCGCGTCAGCCAAAGTCTGCGAAACAGGCCATA
>CAIKWU010000351.1 GCA_903831155.1 uncultured Planctomycetaceae bacterium
AACCCTTCATGAGCGGCCAGTAGGCGATCATGGCCACGCCATGGGCCATGCACCACGGCAGCACCTCCGCTTCGATCTCCCGCTGCAGCATGTTGAACTGCATCTGGCAGGCGGCGAGGGGGCAGGCCTCGGCGAACCGGGTGAGGTTCACCGCCGAGGCGTTCGACAGGCCGATCGCCCGGGCCTTGCCGGCGCCGAGCAGCCGCGCAAGTTCGCCGGCCGACTCCTCGATTGGGACCGCCGGATCGGGCGCGTGGAGATAGAGCAGGTCGATCCGGTCGGTGCCGAGCCTCGTCAGGCTCTCCTCGACCTCCGCCCGGATTCGCTCCGGCCGACCGTCCACCACCTGCCGGCGGGGCGGGGTCCTCGACGGATCTCGCTCCCAGTGGATGCCGCACTTGCCGGCGATCACGACCGCATCGCGGCGGCCGGCGATCGCCTCGCCGATCGCCCGCTCGCTCTCGCCGTGCTCCCCGTAGCAGTAGGCGGTGTCGAGGTGGGTGATGCCGCCATCCAACGCCGCCCGGACGGTGGCGACGGCTGCCTCGCGGCTCACACCCTCCCGCGTCATGCCTGCGAGCGGCCAGCAGCCCAGGCCGAGCGGGCCCACTCGGACCAGCGACGATCCCAGCGGGCGGGAAGTCGTATCCATGGAGGCAGCCCTACCGGGACGTGTCGGTGGCGACGGGCGACGGGAACTCCCCCGTGGCCAGGAAGCCGGCCACCATGTCGGCGGTCTCGCGGCTGAAGAGAAGCCCGCTGTGCCAGGTTGCCATCGTGACGTGGGCGTGCGGCGCGTCGGGGTGGGTGCTCTCCTCGGCCACCAGGGCGTCGTGCTTGGCGGCGATCACGCCGATGTCGATGTCTTGCGGCGTCGGCAGCGAGTTCACGAGGCTGTCGCTCGCGGTCGAGAGTTCCCGCACCGGGTGGAGCAGCCGCCCGAACGTGCCGGCCGCGGCGGTGGCCACGAACGAGCCCCGGTTCGGCGGGGCGAGCATCACGAAGCGGCCCAGCTTCGCCGGGCGATACCGGTCGAGCGCCGCGCGGCTGATGATGCAGCCCATGCTGTGGGCGACGATGTGGACCGCGCCGATGCGGGGCTCGCGATCGAGCAGTTCGAGTTCCCGGGCGAATCGTTCCGCATGGACGAGCAGCGAGCACTGCATGTTCCAGTAGCCCCAGGCGCTCGTGAGGTAGCCGCGCGCCCGCAGCCTGCTGCCGAGCAGCGTGAGCATGTACTTGTTGGCCAGGAAGCCATGCACAAGCGACACGCATTCGCGGGGATGGTCCGCGGGCGAGCCGGGCGTGAAGCGGACGGAGGGCATGTGGCTAGGGCCGGCCAGCCGGCATGGCGGGCCGCTGCGGGGCCGGGCAGCAGTCGAGCGGGCAGACGTCGTGGTTGGCTGGAAGGCGGCCGATCGCGGGCCGCTCAGGCAGGCTCCATGCCCGCTCGGCGATCAGGTCGCGAACCATCGACACAAACTCTGGGGCGGTGCCCACCGTGGCGGCCCGCACCATCTCCACGCCGAGGCTCCTGCAAAGGTCCGCCGCCTCGGTGTCGAGGTCGTACAGCACTTCCATGTGGTCGGAGATGAAGCCGATCGGCGCGATCACCAGGCCACGGGTGCCTCCCGCATGCAGGTCGCGGATCGCGTCGCACACGTCGGGCTCGAGCCAGGGCTGCGTCGGAGGGCCGCTGCGGCTCTGGTAGACGAGTCTCCATTCGGCTGCGCCCGCCCCCTCGGCCACGAGCCTGCATGACTCCTCGAGCTGGGCGACGTAGCGGCAGCCGTCGGCCATCGACGTGGGGATGCTGTGCGCCGTGAAGAGCACCGGCACGGTCGCCCGCTCGGCTGCGGGAAACCGCTCGAGTGCCCGCCGCACGTTGGCGGCCATCGGGCCCACGAAGCCGGGATGGTTGAAGAAGACGCGGATCTTGTCGATCTGAGGGGCCCGATCGCCGAGCCCGGCACAGGCCGCGGCGATGTTCTCGCGGTACTGCCGGCATCCCGAGTAGCTCGAGAAAGCGCTCGTCACGAACGCCACCGCACGCTTGACGCCCGCGTCGGCCATCTCCCGCAGCGTGTCGGTGAGGAGCGGGTGCCAGTTCCGGTTGCCCCAATAGACCGGCAGGTGCGGTCCGCGTCGGCCGAGCTCGTCGCGAAGAGCCGCCAGCAGGGCGAGGTTCTGCTCATTGATCGGGCTCTTGCCGCCGAAGTGGTGGTAGTGTTCGGCGACCTCGAGCATTCGCTCTCGCGGCACGTTGCGGCCGCGAAGCACGTTCTCGAGGAAGGGGAGGACATCGTCGGGGCCGTCGGGACCGCCGAAGGAGACCAGCAGGATGGCGTCGTACTGCGACGCCGGTTCGGCCTCACCACCTGGACCGGAACGAGAGCATGCCATGCTGGCTTCCAAAAATGGGAAGTGACCCCACGGGGATTTGAACCCCGGTTACCGCCGTGAAAGGGCGGTGTCCTAGACCACTAGACGATGGGGCCACGGCGGGCGTGCGTCGGATGCCAACGCCGGTTTCGGAAAGACTAACCGCTGTCGCCCGCGAACGTAAGAGCGAGGCCACCCCCGGAAGCCCCCGCTCAGAGAAACGCACGACCAGGTCCGTCAGCCGACGACGGCGTCGGGCGGTTGCTGTCCACCGGTGACGGGCTCGGAAGACGGCGACGCGATGGGCGCGGCATCCACCGGCTCTCCACGGGCGATCGCCTCGAAGACCTCTCGGCGATGCACCGGCACTTCCTTGGGCGCCTCGACGCCAAGTCGTACCTTGTCGCCACGGATCTCCACCACAACGATCGTAATGTCGTTGTTGATGACGATGCTCTCGTCCTTCTTTCGCGACAGCACGAGCATGGGCCGGTCCTTGGCAGGGCGGCTCCGGCGGATCCGGACGCCGCAAACTCCTTAACTGTAAAGGTTTCCAGTTCCCCGTCAAGCATTTCCGGGCGATCCCACAGCCGGGCGGACGCTGTTTTCTGAGGTTTCTGCGGCAAGTGGAGGCCGTCGCCCGGCGGATCCTGCTGCCGGCCGTCGGCCACCGACCCAACTGGACACCCTGTTCAGCCACCTCCGCGTCCGGGACAGCCAATGTCGAGCGGAGCGCCGACCGCTGCCGCGTCCTTGCCGAGAGCCACCGCCGCGGCTTGTTGGTCCGGGCAACGCACCTATACTTTCGCGCAACGCCGCGACTTTGACGTGATGGCATCCTGGCCTCCCACGTGCTCCCGCCGCGATGCACCCACGAGCCGATCGCATGAGAGAGTGGTTCCGGAACCTGTTCACGGCCATCGGCACCGTGCTCGAGGGCATGCTCGTCACCCTGCGGGTGTTCGGAAGCACCTACGACCAGAAGCGGCGGACTTTTACCGAGCACTTCGAGTATCCGGAACTGCCGGCTCCGGTCGCCGCCAGGTACCGCGGCTTTCATCGGTACGATCTGACCACGTGCATCGCCTGCGACCAGTGTTCGAAGGCCTGTCCAGTGGATTGCATCTACATCGGCAAGGAGCGGGTCGAGAACGGGAAGGGATTTCGCGTCAGCGGGTTCACGATCGACTACTCGAAGTGCATGTTCTGCGCGCTCTGTGTGGAGCCATGTCCGGTCGATTGCATCTTCATGGGATCGACGCTCGATCTGTCCTGCTACAGCCGTGACGGAACGATCGTCGACTTCGCCCGTCTGCCCGTCGAGGTCGCCTGGGGACGCTCGACGCTGAATCCCACCGCCGTCGCCGCGTCGAAGGTGATCGTCGAACCGGTTCACGGCGGCCCCAACCAGTAGTCCAGCTGCCCTCAGGCTTCGGCATCCCATGCACCCCACCCTCATCGCCGGTTTCGTCGCGCTGTTCGTCGCCGTGGGGGGCGCCTTTCTCGCCGTGAACCTGCTCGTCGGCTGGCTCATTCGCCCGCGGGCTCCGAACACCGAGAAACTCGAGGTCTATGAGTGCGGTGAGCCGACAATCGGCTCCAGTTTCGTGCAGTTCGACCTGCGGTTCTACGTGGTCGCCCTGCTGTTCATCATCTTCGACGTCGAGGTGGCCCTCTTCTTTCCGTGGGCCACGGTCTTCGGGAAGGCGACGCACCTGACCGACCCCACGCTGGTGTCCGCCACCGCCGACGGAAGCCCCAGCCCCGCCGCCGCCGGCGTGCTGCGGGAACTCGGCCTCCGCGAGCCTCGGGTGCCAAAGCAGGAGGGGCCGATGTTCACCCCCACCCTGCCCGAAGTGCGGCACATCGAGGCGACGCGTGGCGAGAGGACTCCGGCGCAGGCCGCGGCCCAGTGGTCGTTGGCCAGGGCAGGCTCGCTGCTGGCCCGATCCGCCCTCGTCGACATGGCCGCGTTTTTCGCGGTGCTGCTGGCGGGCTTCGCCTATGTCTGGTATCGCGGCGACCTCGATTGGGTGCGGGCGGTCTCCGCGGAGCGGGCGGGCTCCGCAGGCCGAGTTTCGACCCGCTGACGTTTCCTGCCCTTCGTCTCTCGACCACCTGACCAACGACCGGAATCGAACCATGCGAGGCCCTGAGTTTCTCGAGCAACTCGAATCCGCCCTGCCCGGCGCCGTCGTCGGCAGGAATCTCGAGGCGCTCGACCCGTGGGTGGAGGTCGCTCCCGAACGAATCGCGGACGTCTGCGGCTGGCTCGCCAAGTCGAGTTCCGTGCGGTTCGACTCGCTGCAATGCATCACGGCGATCGACTGGTTCGAGCCCGATCCCAAGAAGGCCGCGAAGGTCGCGTGGCAGCCGCACACGGAGATGGTTTACCACCTCTGGAGCACGCCGGCCCGGGTCAGTCTCGTGCTCAAGGCGAAGCTGCCACGGTGGAAGGCCGACGTGCCCGGCCAGCCCCCCGAGATCCCGAGCGTGTGTGGTGTCTGGCGCGGGGCCAACTGGCATGAGCGGGAGGTCTATGATCTCTCCGGCGTGTGGTTCACGGGTCACCCGGACCTGCGGCGGATCCTCTGTCCGGAGGACTGGGAGGGATATCCGCTCCGCAAGGATTACGAGATGCCGCTCGACTACCACGGCATCAGGGGGAGGTAGCGATGGCTTCGATGGTCGATGACGATCCGCGGATCATCGAGTTCGACGTCCGCACGGACGAGATGCTCGTCAACATGGGGCCGCAGCATCCGAGCACCCACGGCGTGCTCCGGCTCGTGCTCCGGACCGATGGTGAGGTGGTTTCCGAAGTGGAGCCGCACATCGGCTACCTCCACCGCTGCGCCGAGAAGATCGGCGAGAACCTGACGCACAGGCAGTTCATCCCCTACACCGACCGGATGGACTACCTGGCGGCAATGAACATGAACCTCGGCTGGGCCCTCGCCGTCGAGAAGCTGATGAAGTACCAGGTGAGCGAGAAGGCCAGGCACCTGCGGGTGCTGATCGCGGAGCTCAACCGGATCGCCAGCCATCTCGTGGGCATGGGAGCCTACGGCCTCGACCTCGGGACCTTCAGTCCGTTTCTGTATGCGTTCCGCGAGCGGGAGAAGATCCTCGACCTCTTCGAGGAGGCCTGTGGCGCCCGGCTGACCTACAGCTACATCACCGTGGGCGGCCTGACGGCCGATCTCCCGCCAGGCTGGCTGCAGAGGTGCGAGGCCTTCCTCGACCAGTTCGAGCCGATCATCAAGGAGTATCACGCCCTCCTCACCACCAACGCGATCTTCGTGAAGCGGACGGCGAACATCGGCGTGATGCCCCGCGACCTCGCCATCGAATACGGCTGCTCCGGGCCGGTGCTCCGAGGCAGCGGAGTGGACCAGGACATGCGCCGGGACGGTGAGGCGATCTACACGGCGATGTACGAAGGCTATGCCTTCGAGGTGGCGGTCATGAAGGACGGCCACTACCCCCGTGACCACGAGTACCCGCCGGTCCCGGCCGACGCCGTGCTCGGCGACTGCTGGCACCGCTTCTTCGTGCGGATGCTCGAAGTGGTGCAGTCGATGGACCTCGTCCGTCAGGCGATCGACCGCTACTCCGCCTGCAGGGGGCCGCTCGGCGAGCCGCTCAAGCTCACCGAGAAGATGCCCGCCGGCGACGCCTACCTCGAGACCGAGTGTCCGAAGGGCCAGATGGGCTTCTACGTCGTCAGCGACGGCTCGGCGATCCCCTGGCGGGCTCGGGCCCGGTCGAGCTCGTTCTCGAATCTCCACGTCGCCCCGGAACTCTGCCGCGGCTGCCTGATCGCCGATGTGCCGGCGATCGTGGGCAGCCTCGACATCGTGATGGGTGAGATCGACCGGTAGCGAACTGGCGGGTAGGGTTTCGCGCTTCGTCGAACCGGCTACGCCGGCGACGGTCTGGCAACTGTCTCTTCGCGGTGGCCCGGTCGGCCCAAGGGTCCACGAGTGTTCGCCGACCCCCTCGCCTCACGTTCCTTGGGCGAGCCGATTCGCTGCCGGGACTTGTGAAAAGGAGAGGGGTAGGGCAAACTTCGTGCGATTTTTCACGAAGTGGGTTTCCGCCCGGGAAATCCGCGAACCGCAGGGCTTTCGAGGCGCGGCAACGCTGACCGATGGCTGACTTTCTGATCAACACGGTGGGCCTGCCGGCTTGGCTGGCGTGGACGGTGGCGGCCGTCGTGGCGGCCGTGCTGATCCTCAACGTGATCGCTGGCGGCGCCCTGGTCTTCATCTGGGCCGAGCGGAAGATCGCCGGCCGGATCCAGGATCGTCTTGGCCCGACGCGGACGGGGGGGAAGTTCGGCTGGCTGCAATCGCTCGCCGACGGCATCAAGCTCCTCTCGAAGGAAGACCTGATGCCCGACGGTGCGGACGGCCTGCTCTTCCGAATCGCCCCCTACGTGAGTTTCTGCGCCTCGTTCTGCGCCTTCATCTGCCTTCCGTTCGCGTTCGACATGGTCGGCCAGCGGCTGAACGTCGGCGTGTTCTTTGTGATCGCCGTGCTCGGCCTCGAGGTGTTCGGCGTGATTCTCGCCGGCTACGCCTCGGCCTCGAAGTGGTCTCTCTTCGGGGCGATGCGGGAGGCGGCCCAGGTGGTGAGCTACGAGGTACCGCTGGGGATGTGCGTGGTGGTGCCCGTGATGCTCGCGGGAAGCATGGACCTCGTCACGATCGCCGAAAAGCAGGGCGGGTGGTTCACCAACTGGTTCCTCTTTCATGACCCGTTCACGTTCGTCGTCTTCTGGATCTACGTCACCTGCGCCGTGGCGAGCGTGAACCGCGCGCCCTTCGACCTCGCCGAGGCCGAGAGCGAACTGGTCGCCGGGTTTCACACCGAGTACTCGGGCCTGCGGTGGAGTTATTTCTTCATGGCCGAGTACGGTTCGATGTTTCTCGTGTCGGCGCTCGCGGCCGTGCTCTTTCTGGGCGGCTGGAACGGACCGATTCCCGTGGCCACGCTCGTGGGCCTCTCCGAGGGCACCGGCGACACTGCCCACTATCTCGTTCGGCTGATCGGCCTTGCGAACCTCGTAGGCAAGGCCACGCTCGGGGTGCTCGTGATGATGTGGATCCGCTGGACGCTGCCGCGGCTCCGCATCGACCAGGTGATGACCACCTGCCTGAAGTACTGCACGCCGCTCGCCGCCGCCATGTTCCTCGGCGCGATGCTCTGGCAGATCGCCCTCCCCGGCGGCCTGGTTCCGGTGCTCCGCCGGCCGTCCGCCGAGATCCGCGAGGGCTGGCTCGAGGGGCCCGGCGGGGCTGTCCGTTCCAAGTCCGTCGAACCAGCGGCCGCCGTCGCGAGGGCCGAGTCATGATGCCGGGCCTTGCCGCCATCGCCGACGCCCTCGTCGCCGCGCCCTTGCCGCTGGCCTCGATCAACTGGCACTCGTTCTTTTTCCTGCTCTTTGCGGCGCTTGCCTGTGGCTTCGCGGTGGCGGTCGTCGCCGCCGAGAACGTGGTGCGAATGGCCCTCTATCTCGTGCTCTCGCTGGGGGCGACGGCGGGGCTCTTCTTTCTCGCCGGGGCGGAGTTCGTCGGCGCCATGCAGTTGATGATCTACGTCGGCGGCACGCTCGTGCTGCTCGTCTTCGGCGTGATGCTCACCGCCCAGGCGCCGTTCGTTTCGATCAGGGGCAGCGGTCGCGACAAGGTCGTGGCCGGTGTGGTGGGAGCGGTGCTGCTCGCGGTCCTGCTGCAGGCGGCCCTGTCGGTCAGCTCGTGGCGGGCTCCTGCGGTGGGTGTGGTGGCCGACCCCGCGGCCACGCCGATCGGCATGGCCTTGGTGGGGGTGCGGGTCGATGAACCGGGTGTCGGCGCCCCGGCGAGGAACGTGCGGCCTGGTTACCTGCTCCCATTTGAGATCGTGTCGGTGCACCTGCTCGTCGTGCTCGTCGGTGCCGCGTATCTGGCTCGCGCGAAGCGACGGAAGACCCCGCGGGCCATCGAGGTGGCTGCTTCGGTCGAGCCGCCGGCGTCGGTGGCCGAGCACGCGTCGATCGGCCGTGACCGGCGGCGGAGCGGTTCCGTGCTCACGGGAGGTGGGTGATGTCGTTCGGTCTCGCCTCCGCCGTGCCGCTCCTCGGCCTCATCACGCAGCCCGTGAGCGTCGCGCACTACCTGGTCGTCGGCGCGATCCTCTTTGTCTGCGGAATCGTCTGCATGGCGATGAAGCGGAACGCGCTCGGTGTGCTGATGGGCATCGAACTCGTGCTCAACGGGGCGAACGTCAACTTCGTCGCCTTCGCCTCCCCCTACCTTCAGGGCGAGGGCTCGCGGTCGCTGGGCCTCGATGGCCAGGTGATCGCGCTGTTCGTGATCCTGCTCGCCGCCGCCGAGGCTGCCGTGGCCCTCGCGATCACGCTCAACTTCTACAACAACCACGCGACCGTCGACGTCGACCGGGCGGACGACCTCAAGGGCTAGGCCGCCGGCCCCACACCGCATCTCCGACACTGGATCATGGATCTCGCCACGCAACTCCCGCAGCTCCTCGGCCTCGCCTGGCTCCTGCCGCTGGCGTCGTTCGTGCTGATCCTGTTCTTCGGGCCGCGGATGGGTCCTCACGGCCGCAACGCGGCGTGGGTCGCGACCGGCGCGATCGTGACGTCGCTCGTGCTCTCGCTGATCGCGTTCGTGTCGTGGCTGGGGGCGCACCCCGTCACGGCCGTGCACCACGGCGGTGATCACGGGGCGGCCCATGCGGGCGATCACGGCGATGCCGCCGGGCACGCGGCAACGCCGCACGACGTGCACGACGCGGGGCACGGCGAGTCGCACCAGGGCCCGATCGCCTACTCCGGCGACTGGTACACGCTCTACGAGGGTGGTCGGCTGAAGCTGTCGATCGGCTGGTACATCGACTCACTGACGATCCTGATGTTCGTGGTGGTGACGTTCATCGCCACCTGCATCCACGTCTATGCGTCGGGCTACATGCACGACGAACTCCACGAGGTCACCGACCACGAGGTGACGCTCGCCGACGGCCACCACCTCCACCGGCCCGGGCGGTTCCCGCGGTTCTTCCAGGCCCTGTCGCTGTTCTGCTTTTCGATGCTGGGCATCTTGATCGCCGGCAACCTCGCGATGGTGTTCATCTTCTGGGAGCTGGTCGGCATCTGCTCGTGGTTCCTGATCGGCTTCTACTATGAGCGGAAGAGCGCCTCGACGGCCGCCAACAAGGCCTTCATCGTCAACCGCGTGGGCGACTTCGGCATGCTCATCGGGCTGATGGCACTCTGGGGCGCCCTGGGCACGCTGCAGTTCGCCGACGCCACGGTGAAGGGGCCCGACGGCCACACGGTGACGACGCCCGGCCTGTTCAGCCTGGTTCGGCCCGCGGCCACCGGTCATGCCCTGCACGTGCCGGATGGGATGGTGGAGTTCGCGGCCGCCGACAAGGTGGCCCGCACGCCTCCCGCCGAGGTCGCCGGAAAGATCGACACCTGGCGGGCCGAGGGCTTCGGCCGCTGGTTGCTGTTCATCGCCGGAGTCGGCATCTTCTGCGGCTGCGTCGGCAAGAGCGCGCAGTTCCCTCTCTTCGTCTGGCTGCCCGACGCCATGGAAGGCCCCACGCCCGTCTCAGCCCTCGTGCACTCCGCCACGATGGTCGCGGCGGGCGTCTACCTCGTGGGCCGCTTCTTTCCGGTGCTCACGCCCGACGCCCTGCTCGTGATCGCCTACGCGGGCGCGATCACGCTCTTCATCGCGGCGACGATCGCCCTCGTCGCCAACGACATCAAGCGGGTGCTCGCCTACTCCACCGTCAGCCAACTCGGCTACATGATGCTCGCGCTGGGGGTCGGAGGCTGGGTGGCCGGGCTCTTTCACCTGGTGACGCACGCCTTCTTCAAGAGCCTGCTGTTCCTCTGCTCCGGCTCCGTGATCCACGCCTGCCACACGAACGACATGCGGAAGATGGGTGGGCTCGCCAAGGTGATGCCCTACACGGCCGGCACGATGCTCGTGGGCTGCCTGGCCATCATCGGCGCCGGGATTCCCTTCGTGATCGGCCTCTCTGGCTACTACTCGAAGGACTCGATCCTCGCCCAGGCCCTCTCCTTCGCCCAGGCGAACCCCCGGCACTCGATCCTCTTCTACGCGGTGGCCGGCGGCGCGGCGCTGACGGCCTTCTACATGTTCCGACTCTGGTTCATGACCTTCGCCGGAAAGCCACGCGACCACCACGTGGCCGAGCACGCCCACGAATCGCCGCAGGTGATGGTGATGCCGCTGCTCGTGCTCGCGGTGCTCGCCGTGGTCGCCGGCTGGACGCTGCCCGGCGGCTTCGGCATCGCCAACCTGCTGGAGCAGTCTCGTCCTTCCGGAACCGTCGAGACGGTGACCGGCGGCTTCGCGTTCGGCCAGGCTCTCACGTTCCCCGCCGAGCACCTCAGCCACGGCGAGCCCTTCCACTCCAGGGCCACCTGGACGGCGTTCGCAACCGCCCTCGGCGGCGTGCTCCTGGCGGCAGCGATGTATGTCTGGCGGGTGATCTCTCCGGAGGTCGTCGCCACGATCTTCCGGCCGATCTACACGTTCCTCGCCAACCGCTGGTACTTCGACGAGCTCTACCACGGGCTGTTCGTGGTGCCGGCCCACGGTCTGGCGGCGATCGCCAGCGGCATCGATCAGGGGCTGATCGATCCACTGATCAACTTCCTCGCGTGGACCACCCGCCAGGTTGCTGGCATCGACGCCTGGATCGACCGCACGTTCATCGACGGCCTCGTGAACACCACCGCCCGCGCCACCTGGTCGCTCGGCCACGAGCTGAAGCGGCTCCAGACCGGGAGCCTGCGGCAGTACGTGACGTTCATCGTCGTGGGCGTCGTGGCCCTGTTCGTGATCGCCAGCCTCTTCTTCCGGCAGACCTTCGCCGGCTGACACCTTTCCCGACCCCCGACGTCCCGGACCCTCACACCTTCCCGGACAACCCACAACGGACCCTGCGATGACTCCTGCCGATGCCCTGACGCAGCCCGCCCTCTGGCCGCTGTCGACGATCGTGTTCCTCCCCGCCCTCGTGGCGGCGGTGCTGGCGCTGCCGATCATCCCCAAGGCCCGCGAGGAGGTGATCCGCTGGGTGGCACTGGCCACGACGGTCGTGGTCTTCGTGCTCTCGCTCTGGATGGCCTGGCCGTCGCTCTTCGGGGCGGCCGGTCCGGCCCAGTTCACCGTGGGCGAGGCGGGCATGCAGGCGGTCGTGAAGCGGCCCTGGATTCCGGCGTTTCACATCGAGTATCTCCTCGGCGTGGACGGCATCAGCATGCCCCTGGTCGTGCTGACGACGTTCCTGTCGGTGCTGGCGTGCGGCGCGAGTTGGCCGATCACGAAGCACGTGAAGGCCTACCACGTGCTCTTCCTGCTCCTCGAGACGGGCATGCTCGGGGTGTTCGTGTCGCTCGACTTCTTCCTCTTCTACGTCTTCTGGGAGGTGATGCTCCTGCCGATGTACTTCCTGATCGGCATCTGGGGCGGGCCGCGACGGGAGTATGCGGCGATCAAGTTCTTCCTCTACACGCTCTTCGGCAGCGTGTTGATGCTGATCGCCGTGCTGATGCTCTACTTCTCGAGCGATCTGCGGATGCTCTCCGACGCCCAACTCGTGGCGGCTCACGTGGTGGCCCCGACCGACGGGGTGCCGCAGGCCGACGCCATTGCCGCCATCCGCGCTGCGAAGAGCTCGGTGCACACCTTCAATCTCCTGGCGCTCGCCCAACTCGGCCAGCTGCCGAACTCGCCGTTCGCGTCGGCGGCCGTCTGGGGCATGAGCCTGGAGACGTGGGCTTTCGTCCTGCTGCTCATCGGCTTCGTGATCAAGGTTCCCGTGGTGCCGGTGCACACCTGGCTCCCGGACGCGCACGTGGAGGCACCGACTCCGATCTCGATGATCCTGGCGGGCGTGCTCCTCAAGCTCGGCGGTTACGGCATCCTCAGGATCTGCTACCCGATCTGTCCGGGGGCCGGCCTGTCGCTCGCGTGGCTCGTGTGCGGGCTGGGCGTGGTCTCGATGGTCTACGGGGCCTTCGCCGCCCTCGCCCAGAAGGACTTCAAGCGGATGGTGGCCTACAGCTCGGTGAGCCACATGGGCTACGTGATGCTCGGCCTCGGAGTCTGGAGTGCCGTCGCAGGCACGCGTTTCAATCCGGAGTACTGGGCCCAAGGCGTGAACGGCGCGATGTTCCAGATGCTCGCCCACGGCATCTCGTCGGCCGGCATGTTCTTCATGGTCGGCGTGCTCTACGACCGGGTCCATCACCGCAACCTCGAGGAGTTCGGCGGCATCTTCAACCGCATGCCGGTCTACAGCGGGCTTGCGGTCGCCGTGTTCTTCGCGGGCCTCGGCCTGCCCGGACTCTGCGGCTTCATCGGCGAGGTGCTGGTGACGCTCTCCAGCTGGAACTACAGCCGCACGCTCGCCGTGGTTTCGGCCTTCACGGTGATCCTGACGGCGGCCTACATCCTCTGGGCGATCCAGCGGGTCTACCTCGGCCCCGAGTACAAGGGGCCGCACGGCGACCACCTCACGCCGATGACGGGCCGCGAACTCGCGATCGCGGCGCCGCTCGTTTTTCTGGCGATCCTCTTCGGCGTCGCCCCGCAGTTGATCTTCAACTACGTCACCCCGTCCGTGAACCGGCAGGTGGAGACGCTGGCCGACTGGACCCGCGAGGTGGGCACGAAGGCCGTGCAGCCCGTCGCCGGCGGGCCGGCGGCGGGCGACGTGACGGCGGCCAGGTGATCCCGGCTCCCAACCTTCCGGCAGGGCACACGACAACGGACCACGCAGCATGGACCTCGGAACACTCCTGACGAGCAGCCTGACCGACACGCTCGACGTGTCGCTGCCCCACTTTCGCACGGAGCTGGCGCTCGCGGCGACGGTCGTGCTCGTGCTGCTCTGCAGGATGCTGCCGGTGCTGCGGTGGCTCGATTCCGGGCTCGTGGCCCTCGGCGGCGTGGCCTTCGCCCTCTGGTATGCCTGGGTCGATCTCCGCGGCCTGCCCGGATCACCGTGGTCCGTGGCCGCGGCGGCGGGGCAGGGCTCGACGGAGCTCTTCGGTGGCCTGCTCGTCTACGACTCGCTGACCGCCTACATCCGCTTCCTGCTCTGCGGGTTCCTCGTGCTCTACATCCTGTTCACGAAGGTCTCGGGGATCCCCGACCGCGAGGACGGAGCCGATTTCTACACCCTCGTGCTCGGCTCGTCGCTCGGCATGTGCCTGATGGCGTCGGCAAACCACCTGCTCATGGTGTTCATGGCGGTCGAGATGGCGAGCGTGCCGTCGTACGCCCTCGCGGGCCTGCTGAAGGGGCGCAAGGCGAGCTCGGAGGCGGCCCTGAAGTACGCCGTCTACGGAGCAGGTGCGGCCGGCATCATGCTGTACGGCATCAGCCTGCTGGCGGGCGTGCTCGGTACCTGTCATCTGCCGAGCATGGCCGCCGAGCTCGGCAGGATCGTGGGTGAGGGAGCCGACACCGGCTCGATCATGGTGCTGGCCCTCGGCGGCCTGATGCTCGCCGCCGGGCTGGCGTTCAAGCTCTCGGCGGTGCCGTTCCACTTCTGGTGCCCCGACGTCTTCGAGGGGGCGGCGGCGGAGGTAGGAGCGTTCCTCTCGGTGGCGAGCAAGGCGGCGGCGGTGGCCCTGGCCATTCGCGTGGCTTTCTCGCTCGGCTGGCTCAGTGACGCCGCCGGCGCGACGGCCACGGGGCTCGCCGACGTGCGGCACTTCTCGGCCTACGTCATCGGCCTGATGGCGGCTGTCACCTGCACGCTCGGCAATCTCGGCGCCTACGGCCAGACGAACATGAAGCGGCTGCTCGCCTACTCGACGATCGCCCACGCGGGCTATCTGATGATGGGCCTGGCGGCGGCGGTGGCGATGCTCGGCGTCGACCCCGAGGGGTGCCGTGAGGCGGTGACCGCGCTGGCCTTCTACCTGGCTACGTACCTGTTCATGAATCTCGGTGCCTTCGCGATCGTGGCGGTGCTGCGAAACCGTCTCCGCAGCGAGGAGATCGCCTCCTATGCAGGGCTCGTGCGCACGAGTCCCGGGCTCGTGGTCGCGGCCACCGCGGTGCTCGTGAGCCTCATCGGCCTGCCGCCACTCGCCGGGTTCGTCTCGAAGTTCCTCGTGTTCGCGTCACTCGCCGACGCGATCACCAAGGGCATCGAGCGGCCGCTGATGCTCGTCCTGCTGGTCGTCGGCGGCCTCAACACCGTGATCAGCCTGTTCTATTACCTCCGCGTGCTGAAGGTGATGACGTTCGATCCGCCGGGGGACGCCAGCGTGGCCGCCTCCTCCCCCGTGTGGCTGCCGGGCGCCCTGATCACGGCCGTGGTGGTGCCGGTGGTGCTGCTCGGCATCTTCTGGTCGGGCCTCTTGGACGCCGCCAAGCTCGCGGGCTCGTTCGCGTCGTAGAACTTCGGAACACCGCCAATGGCCATCGACCCGCTCTGCCGACTTGTCGCCTCGATCCAGCCGTCGATCCTGATGTACCTCGGCGACTCCGGCATCTGGTCGTACCCCGGGCCTGAGTCGATCAAGCTCGCGTTCGCCGACGCCGTGGACGACCTGAAGAACGTCGTGGAGCGGGCCGCGACGCTGCTCGACGAACGGGAGGTGATGGCACCGCAGAAGGCCGCCTATCCGATCTCGTTTACCGCCCTCCACGACGTCGATTTGGCGAACCTGCTGCCCCGGGTGATCGACGGCCTGCGGAGGCAGTTCGCCGACCTCGATGCTCTCGCAGGACCCGCCGGCACCGACGCGGCCGCCGCCGACCTCGTGGGCGATGCGAAGCAGTCGACGCGGCAGCACCTCGACGCCCTCGAGCAACTCGCCGTCAGGCTCAAGGCTGGGTTGGCCGGATCGACGTAGACCGTGGGCCGATGGAACTCTACGACAGCCACTGCCACCTCGACCCGATGCGGTTCGGCGCCGAGTTGCCCGAGGTGCTCGCCCGGGCCCGGGCGGCCGGGGTGACGCGGCTGACCGTGATCGGAACGCGGGCCGCCGACAGCGAGGCGGCGGCCGAACTCGCCGCCCGTGAGGTGGGCATCGTGGCGGCGGCGGGCATCCACCCGAACGACGTGGCCGAGGCGGAGCCCGGCGAGTGGGATCGCATCGTGCGGCTCGTGGAGTCGGGCCGCGTGGCCGCGGTGGGTGAGACCGGCCTCGACTGGTACCGGACGACGGCTCCGCGGGAACTTCAGCGGGAGTGGTTCGACCGGCACCTCGCGCTCGCCCAGCGGGTGTCGCTGCCCGTGGTGATCCACACCCGCGAGAGCATCCGCGACACACTCGACACGCTCCGCGAGGCCGCGGCCCGGGGCCCGCTTCGGCCCGTGCTCCACTCGTTCACGGGCACGGCCGAGGAGGCCGCCGAGGCGATCGATCTGGGCTGCCACCTCGGTTTCGCCGGGATGGTGACCTTCCGGTCGTCGACCGGCCTCCGCGACGTTGCGAAGGCGGTGCCGCTCGATCGCCTGCTCGTCGAGACCGACAGTCCGTTCCTCTCGCCCGAACCGCTTCGGGGCAAGCGGAACGAGCCGGCGAACGTGGTGCACACCGCCCGGTGCCTGGCGCTCGCCCGCGGCGAGCCGCTCGAGGCCTTCGCCGCGGCCACCACGGCCAACGCCCGCCGCGTCTTCGGGGCCGCCTGAGCATGGATCGTCGGGAGCGGCTCCTGGGCGGTTGTCCCGTGACGACGGGACTTGGGCTGGAGTTCGGCCCGCTGGCGAATCCGGTGGTCCGCAAGGACGAGGGCCGGATCGTCTACGTGGACCACATCGACACCGACGCGCTCAAGGGCAAGGCGGTCAACAATCCCAACGTGGACGAGACGGCGATCGTCGCGGTGGACGTGGATCTCCGCCGCGGCCCGCTCGTCGAGCAGTGCGGCCCGCTTGGCCCGTTCGACTATGTGGTCGCGTCGCACGTGTTCGAGCATCTGCCGAACCCAATCGGCTGGCTGCGGGACGTGGCGTCGCTGCTCGTGCCCGGGGGCGTGATCGCGCTGGCCGTGCCCGACCGCCGCTACACGTTCGACTTCTTCCGTGCCGAGACCACGATCGCCCAGTTGGTGGCCTACGATCTTGAGAACTGGACGAAGCCGAGCCTCACGCAGCTCACCGACCACTTCTTCCATGTGCGACGGGTGGACACGGTCGCTGCCTGGGCCGTGACGCCCACCATCGAGAGCGTGCCCAGGCACCACGACGACGAGTCGGTCGCCCGGGTCCTGGGGCGGGCGGTGGCGGGCAGGCACGTCGACTGCCACTGCACGGTGTGGACGAGCGGCCATTTCGGCCGCGTGATCCCCGAGGTGCTCCGGCTCCGCGAGGTGCCCCTGCGAATCCGTTGGCTCGACGACCCCGTGCCCGGCACCAACGAGTTCCTGGTGCAGCTCGTGCGGGTCTGAGTCGCAGCCGCAGCCGTTCGCGGCCCGGCTGGTGTACCCTCTCCGGGGGAGCCGCCATGACCACCTCGATCCGCCGCCAGACGCCGTACGTGTTTCACGGACAGACCACGTCGCTCTGCGGCGAGTGCCTGGCGCTCGTGCCGGCGAAGATCCTCGTGGAGGACGGCCGCGTCTTCTACCAAAAGCGGTGCCGCACCCATGGCGCGAGCCGGGTGCTCGTCTCGACCGACGCCGCCTACTGGCGGCTCTGCCACGACTACCTCAAACCCGGCGACCGGCCGCTCGTGCTCCACACGCACACCGAGCGGGGCTGCCCTTACGACTGCGGCCTCTGCCCCGATCACGAGCAGCACTCGTGCCTGGCGCTCATCGACGTCAACGAGGCCTGCAACCTTTCTTGTCCCGTCTGCTTCTCCGACTCCTCGCCGCAGCGTTCGCTGCACCGGCCGCTCGCCGAGATCGAACGGATGATGGACACGCTCGTGCGGAGCGAAGGCGAGCCCGACCTCCTGCAGATCTCCGGGGGCGAGCCGACGATCCATCCCGAGATCCTCGAGATCCTGGCCGCGGCCAAGCGGCGGCCGATCCGCCACGTGATGCTCAACACCAACGGGATCCGCATCGCGGAGGATCCGGAGTTCGTCCGGCGGCTCGCCGACCTGCGGCCCGGGTTCGAGGTCTATCTGCAGTTCGACTCGCTCAAGCCGGAGGCCCACCTCAACCTCCGCGGCGCCGACCTCACGCGGATCCGCCGGCAGGCCCTGGAGAACCTGGAGCGGGCCGGCATCTCCACGACGCTCGTGGTCGTCGTGAAGCAGGGGGTGAACGACGACGAACTCCCGGCCATCATCGACCACGCGCTCCAGTGGCGCTGCGTCCGCGGAGTGGTCTTCCAGCCGGTGCAGGACGCCGGCCGCAACGACGGCTTCGATCCGTCACGCGACCGGTTTCCCCTGTCGGCGATCCGAAGGCGGATCATCGATGCGGGAGGTCCGTTCGGCGAGGGCGACATCATCCCGCTCCCCTGCAACCCCGAGAGCATCGCCATCGGCTACGCCCTCCGGAAGGGATCGACGATCGCCCCGGTGACGTCGTTCTTCCCCCGGGAGCTCCTCGTGGAGGCGCTGCCCAACGCGATCACGTTCGAGAAGTACCCCGACCTCCACAAGCGGGTGCTCGAGTTCTTTTCGCTGGCCACCGCCGAGTGCAACAACGAAAAGAAACTCGCCGAGCTCCTCTGCTGCCTGCCCGAAGTGCCCCTTCCGGCGGGACTCGGCTACGAGGACACCTTCCGAGTGGTGATCGTCGAGTTCATGGACGCCCACAACTTCTGCCTCGGCCGCGTGAAGCGGTCGTGCATCCACTTCGTGACGCCGGACGAGACGATCATCCCCTTCGAGACCTACAACCTCTTCTACCGCGACGCGGCCGCGAAGGCCCGGATGCGGCTCTCAATGGAGGGATCATGAGAGGCCTCTTGATCGTGCTCTGTGCCCTCGCGACGGTCGCCGGCGTCCTCGCGGGCGGCTGCGCCGTCCTTGTCAGCGGGCTGGGGGTTGCCGTGGCCCCGAACCAAGCGGCCGCCGCCGACCTGCTGATGACCACGGTGCCGGTGCTCGCCGTCACGGTGGTCGTGGTGCTCGTGAACGTCGCGCTGATCGCCGCGCTGGCCGGCGGCCAGGCGCCGCGGCGGAACGGATGGTTTCTGCTGCTCGCCGTCGTGGATTTCGCGGTCGCCGCATACCTCGTGGTGGTGCGCGTCATGTGGCGGGGCCCGATGGCCGTGGCAACCGTCGAGACGCTCGTGCTCCCCACAGCGCTGGCCCTGAAGGGCGTGCTCACCCTCCTGCTGCCGGCAGAGCGGCCCCACCCGCCGCCGGCGGCGCCCGGACGGGAGTGACCCCATCATGAGAGCCCTGCTCATCCTGTTGACGCTGACGGTGATCCTGGCGGCACTGTTCTGCGGCGGCTGCTCCGTGTTCGCGGTCGGCAACTTCTTCTGGCACGGGCCTGTTGGGGAGTATCCAGGCATGCAGAGGGACATTGCCTGGATTTCGGCGGGGGTGGGGCTGGTGGCCGCGGCTGTTCTCGCGGCGAACATCTGGATTCTTCGATCGCTGCTTGGACGGCGGGTTCCCCGAGGCAGGTCACTGAGCAAGGGCGTCGTGGTGATCCTGGCACTGCTCGATCTCAGTGCCGCGCTCCTGAGTGTCGGCTCGGTCAGCTTGGAAGTGCCGTGGCTCCTCGCGGCGGTCGTATTCGCCGCCTTCGCGGCCAAGGGCGCGTTGACCCTCCGCTGGGTCGCTTCGGCACCGGCAGCGGGTTCATCCGGACCGCCCGTCTCACGATGAACGTGCATGCCGCGTTCGACATCGCCGCTGCCACCGCTGCGGCGGCCATGACGGTGGGCTGCTACTTCTGGCGGCTCAAGGACGCGGCGGCCCGGATCGACCAGGCGGGCTTCGGCTATGCCTTCGCGCTCGTGGCCGGCGCCGCCCTCGGCGGCTACGCGGCCGGCACGGCGAACCTCTGGCTCTCGGGCGAGCCGGGCGTGGCCCGGAGCATCGTGGGGGCGCTCGCCGGCGGGATCGCCGCGATCGAACTCTTCAAGCGGGCCCGGGGCATCACCGGCTCGACGGGCATCATCTTCGTGCCCGCGTTCTGCACGAGCGTCGCCATCGGCCGCTGGGGCTGCTTTTTTTCCGGCCTCACCGACCACACCCACGGCGCACCGACGGCAGTCGCCTGGGGCCACGACTTCGGCGACGGTGTGCCCCGCCACCCGGTGCAACTCTACGAGTCGGCCGCGATGGCGGGGTTTCTCGTCTACGCCCTCGCGATGCTCGCCCGCCGCGACCCCTCCTTCATGCGAAACGGCTTCTACCTGATGGTGCTGTGGTATGCCGCGCAGCGGTTCTGCGGGGAGTTTTTCAAGCCCTATGCCCCCGTGCTCGGCCCCCTGAACCTCTTCCACCTGATCTGCCTCGGACTGGTCGCCTATGCCCTGACAATGATGATCCGCTCGCAACGTACTCAGCTCGGGGCTGCCCGTGCCCCGTGAGCCGGGCTATGGGAGCAAGCGAAGCCAGGATGGCGAAGCGCAGCGGACATGCAGAGAGCCGAGGCCTGGAGGGCCGAGGCGAACGTCCGGCGATGGGGCACGGGCAGCCCCGAGCCCCGCGCACGGCTCCAGACGGCGGGAAGACGGTATAAGATGAGGCGTACTCGCCAGCCCCAGGAGCCCGCCCATGGTCCGCACCCCCAGCACGATGCTGCCGCTCGGCACCATCGCCCCCGACTTCGATCTGCCCAACGTGGACGGCCGGATGGTCGACTACGCCGCCGCGTCCGGCCCGCGGGGTACCGTGGTGATGTTCATCTGCAACCACTGCCCCTTCGTGAAGCACGTGGCCGATCATCTGGCGTCGCTCGGCCGGGAGTACATGCCTCGGGGCATCGGGTTCGCCGCGATCAGCTCCAACGACGTGTCCGCCCATCCGGCCGACTCGCCCGAGCAGATGGTCCGCGAGGCCGAGGACCGGGGCTATCCGTTCCCGTACCTCTACGACGAAACACAGGAGGTGGCGAAGGCGTATCACGCCGCCTGCACCCCCGACTTCTATGTGTTTGATGCCGGGAAGAGGCTCGTCTACCGCGGGCAGCTCGATCCCAGCAGGCCGGGCAGCGACACGCCGGTCACGGGTCGGGATCTGCGGGCGGCCGTGGACGCGGTGCTGGCCGGCAGTCCGCCCGTCGCGGACCAGGTTCCGAGCCTCGGCTGCAACGTCAAGTGGAAGCCGGGCAACCACCCGCCCTACTTCAATCCCTGAGACGCGGCCTTCACGCGACGATCGGACGGATCGACGTGATCAGCGGGGCTTGTCGCCGCCGGGCCGCGACGGGCCGCGGTTGGCGAACTTGCCGATGTCCTGCGTGTCACCGGGTTCGAGTCGCGAGGCGCGGAGGTTCTCCCGCTGGATCGCCTCATAGACCTCCTGGCGGTGCACCGGGATCTCGGAGGGGGCGTTGATCCCCAGGCGGACCTTGTCTCCCCGGATGTCAACGATCGTGACGACGATGTTGTCGCCGATCATGATGCTTTCGTCGCGTTGCCTGGAGAGCACGAGCATGACTGGTTCCTTCCTGATCCGTCTGTGAAGCGGCAATCCGATGCCGCCGGCCACTTGGATTATGCACTCTGTTTGAGCGGAGGTCGTTCGAGGGAAAGTTCGTACCGCAGGGAGAGGTCGCCGCTCGCAACGACCTGCCGGCCTGTGCGGGCCTGCAGGTTGATGACGATCGGCGCCTTCAGGTTGAGTGTGAGGCCTGTGCCGTTTTCTCCGACGACGACCACCACCTGCGCGTCCCGCATGTCGTCGAGGTTCAGCGGGCTCAGCTCGCTGCGGGGAATCCGCACCTGGTAGTCGGGCACGAACCGCCGCGGGCTCACGACCGCGAGGGCCACGTCGGGCCGCGTCGTGCTCTGGAGCCAGCCGAGGGCGTCGTTCGCCGAATCGGCGAGCAGGGCCCATTCCCGGCAGTCTTCCAGTCCGGGCAGGCCGCTCGGAAACCGGATGAGGTCGGCGGCATCGACGTCGATCCGGCCGAATCTGGTGGTGGTGATGCGCATGACACCGGCACTCCCTGCCTGAACTTTCCAACCCGAGCCCCCGCCGCCGGGACCATCCCCGGCGGGCGCGTCGTCGTTGGACGAACTCCCGTTCGCTGCCTTCTGGGATCGGCAGGGCGGGCGGTTGGAGTGAAGAAAAACGGACTGGCGAAGGTGGGACGATGCCGGTGTCCCTGCGGACGGCGGATTTCCCGCTGGCCGCGGGTTTTGTGCGGGCGCTTGACCGCGCCGTGCGATCCGCACGATCCTTACGACCACGACGTCATCGTTTTCCCGCACCCCGCCCGCACTCCACATGCACCGCATCACACTCACCGCGTCGGTCGCCGTCGTGGCGCTGGCGGCCTTCGCCGGGTGCTCGGCGTCGCGGTACGACGAGGACTACAGGAAGCGGATCGCGGCCTTTCGCGAGGACGCAGTGTTCGCGGGACTCGATGACAAGCCGAGGGAACTGGCCGACGGCCGCGTGCTCGTCCACCTGCCGGTGAAGTTCGACGTCGCCGAGGACGAGTCGCGGGTGCCGAGCCTGCTGTTCCTGCGGACCCTCCCCGAGGCCACGGTCTTCAATGCGAAGCTGGTCGCCGCCAACGGCCAGGCGAGGCGGCCCGTGGTGGTGGTGGCGGCCGTGCCGAGCGTCAGGCGGAAGCCCGACGCCCTCAAGCAGGAAATCGACGGATGGATCAAGGCCGATGGGGCATTCAAGCCGGCGAAGTGGGAGCGGCGAAAGATCGTGCCAGCCAAGGGGGGGCCGGCCGAGTGGGACGTCATCCCGCTCGACGGCGATCAGGTCTTCGAGGCGGATGGTGGGACCAACGAACTGGTCGACCTGAAGATGGGCGGAGCCGGCGAACTCTGGGTGTCGGCGTCGCCCGATCGGGATTTCTGCACGCTCGTGTGCCTCCGCATGCCGGACGACGTCGCCGGGCAGTTTCGCAATACGCCTGCCCAGTTGGCGGAACTGATCGCCCGCCGGGTCGAGATTCTTCCGCCTCCGGCCGACGAGGCGGCCGCGGCGAAGTAGCCGCTTACTGCCACATCGGCTGGGCCCGCCAGGCAGCCAGCGGCCCGAGGGCCAGGAGCGGCAGCCATGCTCCGGTCGATGCCCCGTAGGCGTCCGTCGAGACGAGCGCGTGGGAGCCCATCACGGTCAGGAAGAACACCACCGTCATCGAGACGCACAGCCCGACCGCCACGAACACGCCGCGACGGCTCGGTCCCAGCACCAGCGGGATGCCGAGCATCACCAGCGACATGTCGAG
>CAIKWU010000352.1 GCA_903831155.1 uncultured Planctomycetaceae bacterium
AAGGATAGCCCGGTCAATGGCACTTCCGGAGCGGTCTTCCGGCCGATGAGCGACTCGTGAGCCTCGGGAGGAGCGGTCCGGGCGAACGGAGCGGGTTTCTCGAAACGCCCCGCACCCGCTTCGGCGGCGTTTTTCTTGCGTCTGCGCAGGCCGCGTCCCCGTTCGCAGTTTCCCGACATGCGTGGGTCGCCGTCCGGCAGCGGTCAGAGGCTGTGGATGTCGATCACGGGCAGCTCGTCTATCCGTCGCTTGAAAGACATCGCGCTCGTCATGGATCTGCACGAGCTCGCCCCAGTCGGTGGGCGGGCCCCTGGCGGGTGCGAGCGGCGGGCACTCGAGCGGAAACCTCTCCCCGACCCTCGCCATGAGCTTGGCCCAGGCAATCCGTGACGTGTCGTGCGAGCGGGGCTTTTGATTCGGATTCGCACGACAGCAGCCCCCCGTGACGCGACCGCTGGCCGTATGCCCGTGACCTGCCCCCTTGAATGGAACCAGTGTCTATCATCAGGGTAGACCTGCCGAGGTGCCGCTTCAGGTCCCTGATCAGCACGAACAGGTGCAGCGGATCAGACGGCGAAAGGCAAACCGGGGTGCGGCGCCCTTGATCGGGCTAGCGTTCCTCGAGGTACGAGCCGGCGTCGTAGAGGCCGCTTCCGAGAAGTTCCAGCACGTCGAGCAGGTCGGCGACGCCGTCGAAGTTGAAGTCGCCGATCAACCAGCCCGCGGCCGTGCCCGAGTCGTAAAGACCGGACGCCATGATGTTGACCAGGTCGAGGAGGTCCACGACGCCGTCGAGGTTCGTGTCGCCCGCCACCGCGAACGCGACCGTCAGGCTGCCGTCGTCGTTCGCCGCGTAGCCGACGCTCCCCCCCGTGATCGACGGCGCCGCCCGCGACACGATGCCCGATGCTCCCGTCCAGGTGCCGTCGCCGCGGCCGCTGATGAGCCACGAGCGGATCCCGGCCTCGGTGAAGCCGCCGGCGGCGATCGTCATCCTTCCCGACCCAAGGTCGATGAGGCCGCCGGCGTCGAGCGTGAGCGCCGCGACCGCCAGGCTGCCCGTGCCCACGTCGAGCGTGAGCTTCGCGGCCGGCGACACCCAGATCGGGCCGCTCCCCAGGGCGGCGACATTGCGGACCACGACTTCGCCCGCCTCGACCCTCGTGCCCCCCGTGTGGCTGCTCGCGGCGGTGAGGATCAGCGTGCCGGCCCCCCGCTTCACCAGCTGGGCTCCGCCCGTGCGGACGGTCGAGTCGGTGGTGGTCTGGCCGGCCGCGACGGTGACACTCGAGTCGAGCGTGATCGCGGTGGCGAGGGTGGTGCTCAGGTTGTTCGCGGCGCTGCCGTCATTCACCTGCACGGTCAGCGTGGCGGCGGTACCGCTTGCCGGGGCCGTGTAGGTGAGCGTGGCGAGTGCGGCGTTGAGCAGGGCGACGCCCCCCTTGAGCGTCACGGAGGAGCTGCCGTTGGCGCCGGCCGTCACCGTCACGTGGCTCGTGAGCACGCCCGTGAGGTCGACCGCGAGCGTGCCCGCCGTAACCGACAGGGCGACGCTCTCCTCGTCGGCGGCGTCGACATCGGACACCGCGATCGCATTCGCCCCCGTGAAGGCCAGCGTGCCGGCATGCGGCAGGGAGACGCCAGCCGGGCCGCTCACCACCGGCGCCACGTTGGTGGCCACGTTGAAGGCGACGGTCACCGACTCCGTGATCGACGTCACCTTGCCCGATCCGTTGGGCTGCCCGTACATCTGCCGGTTGACGATGAAGGGGAAGATGGGGTTGCCGGCCGCGTCGATCGGCAGGAAGTAGGCGTAGGTGCCGTCGGGAAACTCGGGCGTCTTGCCCCAGCGGCCGCAGTACTGGTCGAGGTCGCCCGATCCGGGGACGTAGGCGTAGTCCTCGCCGTAGCGGCCGAGCGGATAGCGATCGCTCACTGCCGGACCGGCATACAGCGACTGCTGCTGAGTCGTCATCGTGTAGGTGCCGTCGGCGGCGGTGTTGGCGGCGGCGGGGCCGAGCTTGTTGCCGGCGAGCTGGGCCGCCCAGCCGGGGAGCGTGATGCGGTCGGTGATCGAGCGAAGCGCATAGCTCGACTCCATCCGCGTGACCACGCTTGCGGGATCGAGGGGGCTCGAGTAGCCGTAGGGGCCGTAGATCGGATAGCCGTCGAACATCCAGCCGATGATCGGCGAGTGGTGCAGGTCGGTGGTGTGCTCGCGGAACTCGCCGTCGGACCCTTCGCCCTGATGCAGCAGGTAGATGGCCGGATCGTACGGAAAATAGTCGGTGGTGCCGATGTAGTCGACGTTGTCGCTGAGCTGGGCGCGGAGGGCGACGGGATTGGTGTGGTAGTGGTACTGGCCGTTGCCCGGCTGGTGGCCGTTGCCGGCGTCGAACGTGACCGACTCCACGGCCTCGGCCATCCGGTTGAAGAGGCCGTCGCCCGTCATGCCCACTTCGGTGCCCGAGGCGTGGCTGTAAGAGAAGGCATCGCCGGCGTTGTAGATCACCACGCCATTCACGGCCAGCGCCACGGCCCCGCCTCCGAGCACGCCGTGCGTGGTCTGCGGATAGGTGGTGTTGAGCGTGATCTTGTAGATCGCGTTCTGGTCCCTCGGCAGGTTCATGAAGGGCTGCGTGTGGGCGGCGTTGCCCCACCAGGCGCCCATCACGTAGCTGGCGAGGTCGGGCGTGTTGACGTAGACCGTGTTGGTGGTCGTCGAGCAGCTGATTTTCTGCACGTCGCCGAGCACCGGCGTGGTCTGCCCGTTCCAGGTGGTGCCCGGGCCGACCGTGGAACCTCCGGGCTGCCCGATGATGGCCTGCGCGAACTCCCCCTGCCCCGCCACGAACCAGGAGTTGAGGAGCGCCGGCGAGACGGCCAGCATGCAACGCGATTCGAGCTGCTCGAACCACCCCAGCCACCCGCTGCGGCTGCGGCCGGCCCGGCGATCGCGGGCCTGCTCATGGCGACCGCGGTGGGAAGAGAGTGGCATGGCTCGCTCGAGGAAAGGCGGATTCGCCGGACCACATGCCTCCAGGGGCGTGGCGTGCCCGCACCCAGGCAGGCGAATGGAGGTTCAACGGCCTTCGGAACACAATGTTTCGGTCGAGGAGGCCGGCCGCGATCGCTGAAAAGGCCTCCACCGCATACTTCTCGTGCGCGGTCAGCAGGCTCCGCATCCGCTCGCTGGCCAGCGGTTCATCATCGCCGAGCAGGGCGGAGAGCATGCTGGTTTTTCGGGCTGGTAATGGGCCCCGGGTTGAACGCGTTCTCGGGGCTTGCGGCCAGCCACGCCGGGATAGCGTAGCGACGCGGGCCGACTCGGTCACACGCGGCAGGCCGCCGGCCGGTGTTATGACACCGAGCAGATCGAGGCCGGGAAGAGCGGCGGGCGGCGTAGTTCACAGGGTGTGCCAGGATCTTCTTCACGGACAGAGATGCGCGAGGGCGATGACGTGGATGCCGTCCGGGCGGGTGAAACTGGTTTGGCCGCCAGTGATGACACAGAGTGAGGCAAGCTGATTCAGTTTGGCCTCCGTCAGCCGCGAGCGGAGCTTTGTGAGGTTCGCGACGGCCTCTGCGACCGCTCGTTCGCCGCCGAGCTTCACCTCGACCCCGATCCATGCGCCGTCACGGCGCTCGACGATCGCATCGATCTCCAGATCGGTGGAATCTCGGTAATGAAACACGCTGGCGTCTGCCCCATCGGCATAGACCCGCAGGTCCCGGACCGCCAGCGATTCGAACAATAATCCCAGTGTGTTCAGATCGTCGAGCAGGCCGTCGGGCGACACTCCGAGTACGGCGGTCGCGAGGGAGGGATCGACGAAATGCCATTTCGGCTTGACCCGTGAGCGGATGCTGGACCGGATGTGCGGCCTCCAAGCGGGCAGTTCCTCCAAAACGAAAATCCGAGTGAGCTGATCGAGATACTTTCTGACGGTCGGCGTCGAGAGACTGCCGGACGGGATTTCCGATTCCGCCGCCAGCTTTTCCAGTGAGGCTTCCGTGGAAATGTTCCTGGCCAGCGATCTGAGCAAGGCGGCCATTCTGACGGGCTCCGAGCGTCCCTCCAGCGACCGGAGATCGACATCCGCGATGTTGTCCACGTAGTCGCGGATCGCATCCATGGCGATCGCGATGTCCAGCCCGTGCCACGCCGGCCAGCCACCCTTCACGACGAGGCTTGCATAGCCGGGAATATCCGCTCCGCCCATGCCCTCGACCGTCGTGCCCCGCGTGAACAGGTTTGCAAACCGCACCTGGCCGGTCGTCCTTCCCTGTTCGAAGAGCGTCATCGGCCGCAGCGTCAGCCTTGCCATGCGGCCCGCGCCAGTGTGGCGTGTCTTGTCCTCGAGAGGTGCGGCGGATCCCGTGAGGATGAACTGGCCAGGCAGTCCGCGGGCGTCGATCTCCGCCCTGATCGAGTTCCAGATGGATGGCGCCAGTTGCCACTCATCGACCAGTCTCGGGACCGGCCCCGCCAGGAGGGTCGCGGGCGTCAACTCGGCGGCATCGATCAGATCCTTCCGCTGATCCAAGCGGACGGAACTGGCGGCGTGGTGCAGGGCTGACGTTGTCTTGCCGACCGCTCGAGGCCCCCGCAGCACGACCGCACCGGCGGACTTCAGTTTCCGCTCGATCAGGGCGTCAATCAGTCGTGGTTGGTACGGTTTCACGAGACCACGATAGTCCGAGGTTTTCGATTTTGCAACACCAATGACCAGTGTTTTGCAGTGCATCAGTCTTCTGTTTTGCAGCAATCCACTTATTCAGGGGGTGCTCGGCCCCTTGGCGAGATTGCCGCATCCAGCCCGACCAGATCCGGCTGCTGCTCCTCATGACTCGCCCCTCTCGGCCGACGATTGCCCACGTGCCATTGGCCGACCTGGCCCTGGCGGCGGGTTTTTCGCGGTGGCGGGCAAGCGGATCACGACCCGCACCCAGCCGCCGTCGTGGTCGGGATCAGGCTGCACGTCCACGGTGGCGGATCCGTCACCGAGCAGTTCGAGCCTCCGTCGCAGCGAGCGGATGCCGGTGTTCGGCGTTCGCGAGGCGTCGGGCGGCACCCAGCGACCCGAGTTGGCCACGACCACCTCCAGCCAGTCGTCGTTCACGCTCGCCCGGACGTTCACCCGCAGCGGCATCCCGCTGGTCCTCGAGCCGTACTGCAGGGCGTCTTCCAGGAGCGGCTGGATCATCATCGGCGGCACGAGCGTCGTCTCGGTCCTCCAGATGGTCGGTCCGTTGCCCAGAACCACGAGTGTCGCCACCAGGGCGAATGCCGTCACGATGACGATCGCCGTCCACCGCTGCGGCGGCGGCAGCGACCGCAGAGCAGGCAGCCGGAAGAGCCGGTGCACGAGGCTCGAGATCACGAAGCCCGTGACGACGCGAAGCATCACCGGCGTCCACTGCAGCGGCTCCCCGGGCCGAAGGGCCGAGGAGAGCCCGAGCACTGCGGCCCCCACGCCCGGCCAGAACAGCACCTGGACCAATACTCTGGAGGTTGAACAACACCCCGACTCTCACCACTCTCGATCACGCCATCGACCAGACGTTGGATGGCGCGTCCGTCGCTAGTCAGACCGTTGTGTGGGCAGGCACGGCCCGCATGGGTATCGCGAACCCCTTATACCCTCTTGGCGCGGGGACGGCGGGCTGAGGCAGTTCAGATTTCTCGGACTACGCAATGGATCAGTGCGTTCCGTGAGGCCAGCACCAGCAGCCACGTCATGTACGGCATCAGCCCGACGCTGACGGTTCCTGCGGGCAGCCTGACGGCGTGACGCTTCCTGGGGTGGCGGTCCTCTCCTCAAAACCGCGTCGATGATGCATAACAGGCCGGGAAACGAGTCCGGCGGCTGCTGAGCCCGGAGTCGCACCTGGGTCTATCGGGCATGAGCATGCAGCGCACCGGAATCGTCGT
>CAIKWU010000353.1 GCA_903831155.1 uncultured Planctomycetaceae bacterium
AGCCGTCGTCGGGCGGGGCCGTCCACGGCCGCGTCCCAGGTCAGCTCCTCACGGACATCGTCGGCGACCGACCACACGGCGGCCGCCACGCCGATCCGGCGGCAGACCTCGGTGAGCAGCACCATGCCCTCGAAGGCACGGTCGATGCGGCCGTGTCCGGTCATCGACGAGGAACGATCGACGAGCAGCAGCACTGCCGGCTCGCGGCGCCTGGGCAGGATCGGCCGGCACCAGAGCGAACGATACTGTTCCGGGTCGGCCTCGACCTGCATCGCCCTGCGGAGATCGAGCCGCGGTCCCCACGGGTGCCCCGCCGACCACCGCAGCCGCTGCCGGGGCACGAGCACCCTCAGGAGATCGTCGCCGAGCCGGTCGGCCACGCGGCAGATCCGTCGCCAGGCGGTCAGGTAGTTGTCGGTGCCATCGGCCGGCATGGACCCGCCGGCGTCATTCCGCCGCTCGCCCGCGCCGCTCGACCGATCTTCCGCACGGGCATCGTTCGGCTGCCGCGTTGAGCGCCGGGCCGCTTCCTCCGAGATGTCCCGGAATCGCCGGGCGGTTGGGGAGCCGGGGCGGCCGGGCCGCAGCCGGGCGGCGCCGCGGGCACGCGAGTGGTATCCAGAGCCCATGCGATCGGCGAACTCACGAAGCTCCGCCGAGGCGAGCCGGCCGATGCCCTCGCGATGGTCCATCGCCACGAGCCGTTCCCACGTGGGCAGGATGCGGTCGCGGACGATCTCCCACATCGCCTTCTGACTGGCCATGATCCCCGCGGCATCGTCGTCGAGCGGGGGCTGGCAGGAGGTGGACGCGGCGATCGGCTCGCGGCAGGTCTCGAGGGCCGCGAGCACCTCGGGCATCACGCCCGGCTGCGTGGCCCCGAACCACCAGAGCTCGAGGATCGCGCCGAGGAACTGCACCTGGCGGGACTTCGGCAGCGGCTGGTCCCGCATCACTCCGTAGAAGACGTCGTTGTAGGCCCGGATCCAGCCTGCCGCCCCCGGAAACCGGCACCGCATCCACGTCTCGATCCGGATGTCCTCGAGCGTATTGAGCAGCGGATGGATCCGCGTGAGGTGGGCTTCGGCGAGGATCCGGTGCAGCACCGTGACGGCCGCATGCGAGGCCTCGTGGAGTGCCAGGCCCCGACAGAGGTCGGGGGCCAGCGACACGAGATGCGTGGGGTTCACCGTGACGATGTCGTTCGACCAGTCGAACGACCAGGTGCAGTTGGGCGAGCCCGTGCGGACCACGAGGTTCGGCCGGCGGGCGGCGATCCGCACGAGGCCCTCGAGCTCTTCGCGGAGCTGATCCGCCGCGGTCGCGGTGGCGTCGGCTGCCGGAGCCGCCCGTCGCGGGGCGGCATGCGGGGCTGCTCTCGCGGAGCGACGGCGGTTTGGCGCGGAGCGGCGCATCAACTCAGCCCCGCGGTGCGGAGCGCGGTGCGGACGGCCTGGCGGTCGGGGCCGGGCTGGACCCGCTGGAGATAGACCATGCCGAGCGCCTCGCGGATCGCGACCTCGACGTCGGTGCCGCGATCGACGAGGTTGGCCGCCAGCGACATCGCCGCCAGCATTGTCCGCCTCGTGAACACGTACCGCTCGCGCCGCGTCCTGCCCAGTTCCACGCCCCCGTCGGATCCCGACGCCGCCGAGACGGCCCCATGGAAGGAGGCCACGGCATCGAGCAGGACGTCGATCCGGGGATTCGAGGCGAGCTGCGGATGCACGGGCACTCCATCTGCGGCCTGCCACTCGACGCCGTCGAGGACGAACGCCGGATGAACGCCGTGGACCAGCCGCCCGAGGAGCGCCCGGTATTCGGCCTCGCCGGGCTGCTCGAGCATGTTCCACAGGCTCCAGCGATCCCGGAACGCCGGCGACAGCACCGACCGGCCGGCGTACTCGGACGGATTCATGGTGGCGAAGATCCGGAAGGTGTCGGCGAGCGGCACGTCGCCGCCAAGTCCGTACCGCTCACCGCCGTTCTCGGAGAGCACGAGCGAGGGATGCTGCTCGAGCACGGGGTTGAGCCGCTCGAGCACCTGCGGCTCGGCGAGGTTGAGCTCGTCGAGCACGACCCAGCGACCGTGCCGCATCGCGGCGGGAACGATGCCTTCCCAGAAACGCCACGACGACCCGCCGCCATCGACGGCGGGCACGAAGCGGCCCACGAGTTCACCGGTATCGGACTGACCGTTGAGGTTGAGCCGCACGGCGTCCTGGCGGCAGAGGTGCGCCACCCAGAGCACGGCCGTGGTCTTGGCGACGGCCGTGTCGCCCTCGAGGGCGCAGGGAAGGCGGGATCGGGCGGCGATCGCCACCGCACGGGCCGCGGTCAGGAACGTGGCGTCGAAGCAGAGATGGGCGAAGCGCTCGTCGGGCAGGAGCCCCGGCGATCCGCATGGCCGGCGGTCGAGAGTGACGTCGAGGATCCGCACGTGGTCGTCGGTGAGTTCCAGGGCCGTGCGTCGCAGGTGCGGCTGCACCCGGCTGCGGAACATGCCGGGCACGAGCACCATGCGGCCCGACCGCTCCGACTCCTCCACGACCGCCGCCGGCGCGGGCTCCGGCACCAGCACCGCGTCGGCTCCGGCCGTGAACGCCGTAGGGAGGTAGCCCGCCCGCTCGATCAGCCTCGCGAGTTCGTCGTGCTCCTCACGGGGAAACCCCGTGATGCACACGCGGGCCCCTTTCGCCGGCAGTTCGCCGCCGACGGTGTAGTTCTCCCGCGCCGCTGGAGCGGCGGTGGTCGTGGCGGCGGTGGCTGGCGTCATGATGGATGGCCTCGGGATGTCGGGTGTCGATGCTGGAGAACGTGACGGTGGTGGTCGTGTCGTCTTCTACGCCGGCTCCGGCACGGCGCTCACTGGTTCTGCTTCTGCGGCAGGTTGGCCGCGATCGCGGCCTCACCGGCCGAGGTCGAGGAGGCCGCCAGGATCCTGTCGTGCAGATCGGGCAGCCTGGCCAGCACCGCATCGATCACCTTCTCCTTCACCGTGATCTGGCTGATGCCGTCGAAGCAGGCCAGGAACCGCACGAGCGGCTCCGGCAGGTCGGCGGCGAGCTTCTCCCAGATCGAGCTGCCGGCCGGGACGCACTCGCTCCAGCGGAGCCAGTTGCCGACCCGGCCGTTGTCGTCGGAAGCCTTGAAGGTGCCGTCGGTGTCGACATGGGAGACGGTGTAGGTGCCTCCGACCTGATAGCTGTGGTTGAACTCGTTGGTGAGCACGCGGAT
>CAIKWU010000354.1 GCA_903831155.1 uncultured Planctomycetaceae bacterium
ACGTCCGGCGAAGGGGCACTGGCAGCCCCTCGCCGCCGCTCAGCATCGAGCATCGAGCATCGAGCATCGAGCATCGAGCATCGAGCACGAGCACGAGCACGAGCATCGAGCACGAGCATCGATACTCGAGCCGCAACGCCTCAGCCGCGGCGGCTCTTGCCTGGCTTGCGAGCCTTCGTGACGGCCTTCTTTTTCACAGCCCGCGACGCCTTCTTCTTGCCGGCCTTCGCGGCGGGGACGGCCTTGCCCTTGGCCGCCTTCGTCGCGGACGACGCCTTGCGGCCGCCGAAGATCGAGTCCCAGCCCTCGGCGTACTTGCTGCTGCTGCCCACGCGGATCACGGACATGTTCGACTCCTTCTGAGCGGATCGCCGCGACGCGTCGCTTGCGCCCACGGACCTGCCTGCGTGTCGTAGCGGGTGCGGCAGGGCAGTGTCAATCCGACACGACCACCAGCGACAGCCGTCCCCATGCCATCGGCAACGATGCGCGGCTGCCGGAGCCGCGCTCCTCGACGGCCTCGTCGACGATCGCGGGCACGACGAGGTGGTTGCGGGCGCCGACCATGCCGCTCACGTCGCTCTCCAGCATGTCGGGCCCGGCGTCGCGCCACTCGAGGCTGAGGCCGTTGAGCAGGGCGGTCCGCCAAGGGGCCGGCGACACGACATGCTCGCAGACGAGCAGCAGCCGATCGCCGGTCTCGAGGCCGGCGGGACGACCGAAGCGCCTCTCCCAGACCGGCGATGACTCGCTCGGGGGCTCCCAGGCGGTGCCGAGGTGGATCGCATGGCGTGGCATCGGATCACCTCGCGCTCACGGGATCACCACGCCGCGGCCCGTCGTGCCGCCGGCCAGCATTTTGGCGGCCCAGTCGCCCACGTCGCCAAGCGCCAAGCGGGTGACCGGAAACGTGGCCGCCACGCGGGGCCAGAGGGCGGCCAGTCGCTGCCAGAGCCCGGCCCGCTCGTCGTGCGTCGGCAGGCTGGCCGCATCGATGCCGGCGAGCGTGACGCCGCGAAGGATGAACGGATGGACGCTCGTCAGCAGGTCGGCGCCCCCCGCCATGCCGATGGCGGCGACAGCCCCGCCGGGACGGACGGCCCGCAGCACGTCGGCGAGCAGCGGACCGCCGACGGTGTCGACGACCCCGGCCCAGCGGCCCTTCACGAGCGACTTCGGCGTCGGGTCGCGGATCGCGTCGGGCGAGACCACCTCGACGGCCCCGAGGTCGCGAAGCGGCGCCGCGGCCGACGCCTTCCGCGAGCAGGCCACGACGCGGCGGCCCGAGGCGGCGAGCACCGCCACCGAGAGCATGCCCACACCGCCGCTGGCGCCGGTGACGAGCCACGCCTCGTCGCGGACGGCGTGCCGCTCCACGACGAGTTCCGCGAGCCGGTCGCAGGCGAGCAGCGCCGTGAGCCCAGCCGTGCCCAGCGCCATCGCGGCCTCGGCAGGGAACCCCGCGGGCCGCGGGATCAGGACGGCCGCCGGCATCCTCACGAAGGTCGCGAACGCTCCATCGCGGACCTCGCCCATGCCGTTGCCGGTGACCACGACCGGCATCCCCGCCGGCAGCGGCCCTCCCGCGACGACCGCGCCGGCCGCGTCGATTCCGGGCACGAGCGGCGAGGTCCGCATCACGCCCGGATGGCCGGACGAGCAGAGGGCGTCCTTGTAGTTGAAGCCCGCCGCCTCGACGCGGACGACCACGTCGTCGCCCGCCGCGTCCCCGGGGCTCCAGCCGAGCGGTTCCACGCCGGCGGCCACGGCACCGTCCGGCAGTCGTCGCACCCGCCAGCAGCGGGCCATTTCGTCAGCCATGATCCCGGGCGGTTCTCCAGATTCCGGTCCGCGGCTCGCCACGAACGAGTCGTCGCCGTCTATACTTCGCCACCGCCCGGATCGTACCGTGGCCGGGCCCAGACCATCCACCTTTCAGGAGCCGATGACGACGATGGGAAACGCCCTCGAGTTCACCGATGCCAACTTCCACAGCGACGTGCTGGGATCCTCCGTGCCGGTCCTGGTCGACTTCTGGGCCCCGTGGTGCGGCCCCTGCCGGATGATCGGCCCGACGATCGAAGAGCTCGCCGCGGAGAACGCCGGCACGTTCAAGGTGGGCAAGGTGAACGTCGACGAGAACAGCCAGTTGGCGATGACCTACAACGTGGCCAGCATCCCCACGATCATGATCTTCAACGGCGGCAAACTCGTGCAGCAGTTCATGGGGGTGCAGTCGAAGACCAAGCTCCAGCAGGCGCTCGACGAGGCCAAGTCGGCGTAGGGTGCGTCAGGCGCCGGCCGTCGCCAGTTCCTCGGCCTGGTCGGCCGTGCCGCGCCATCGCTCCACGGTGGCGTCGTCCACGAAGCCGGCCAGGTCGAAGTCGGAGCCGGGCTGTCGGAGCTTCTCCACCGCCTTGGCCTCGATCTGCCGCACCCGCTCGCGGGTGACTTCGAAGATCGTGCCCACCTCCTCGAGCGTGTAGGCGTAGCCGTCGGCCAGCCCGAACCGCAGGCGGAGGATCTCCCGCTCGCGGTAGGAGAGGGAGTCGAGCGCCCTGGCGATCGTGCCCTGGAGCGACTGCTGGTTGACGCCCTTGAGCGGGTCGTCCTCGCGGCGATCGCTGACGAAGTCGCCCACGGCCCCCTCCTCCGACTCGCCGAGCGGCTGGTCGAGCGACACCGGCTTCCGCGACATGCGGCAGATGCACTCCGCCTCCTCGACGGTGAGGCCGGAGATCTCGGCGAGTTCCTCCACCGTCGCCGGCCGGCCGTGCTCCTGGAGGAAGTCCCGCTGCACGTTCCGCATCCGCGTCATCGCGTCGACCATGTGCACGGGCACGCGGATGGTGCGGCTCTGGTCGGCGATCGCCCGCGTGATGGCCTGCCGGATCCACCACGTGGCGTAGGTCGAGAACTTGAAGCCGCGGGCGTGCTCGAACTTGTCCACGGCCCGCATCAGGCCGGAGTTGCCCTCCTGGATGAGATCGAGGAAGGTCAGGCCGCGGTTGCGGTACCGCTTGGCGATCGAGATCACGAGGCGGAGATTCCCGGCGGCGAGGTCCCGCTTGGCGGAGTCGTACCGCGACTGCAGGTCCTCGAGGCGATCGAGCCGGCGGTGGAGCGTGATCCGGCTCTCGCGGGTGGCGAGGAGGATGCCACGGCGTTCGCGTTGCAGCGCGGCGGCCGTGGCCCGGTCGATGCCGAGCAGCGCCGCGTCGGAGAGCTGCTCGCCGATCGCGTCGTGGCGGGCGGCCATGTCCCGAAGCTGGCGGAGCAGGGGAAGGAGCCGCTGGATCCGCAGCTGCATCTCCTCGACGAGCCGGACGCCCTTGTTCCGCTGGCGAACGAGCCGCCGCCACGCCGCCCGGCGTACCTCCTCGGGAGTCGCCTTCGACATCGCCGCCCGGAACAGCCGCCGCTTTTCCTGTTCGATCCGCTTGAGCGTGATCAGGTTGGGCCCGAGCCGCTTGAGGAGCCGCTTCTTCTCCCGCGTGTTCGTCACCGACACCTCGATCGTCCGGTCGAGCCGCAGCGTGCCCGCCTGGACCCGCTCGAGCAGCTGGATGGCGCCGGCGATCACGAAGTCGTTGGCGAGCAGCGTGCGGCGGAATCGTCGCCGCCAGAGCTCGATCTGCCGGGCGTGCGCCACCTCCGTCTCGCGGGAGAGGAGCGGGATGCCCCCCATCTGCAGCAGGTAGAGGCGGATCGGGTCGTCGATCACCGCGGTCCGCCGGACGGCCGCGGGACGGGCCGCCTTCGGGGTGGCCGTGGGCTTGCGCCGAGGATCGTGGTCGATGACGGAGGCACGCATGCGGAACTCCCGGCGGGACGCGGTCGCTCAGGCCGGGAGGTCTCCCGGCGGATCTGATGACGACCGCCGATCCCTCCTCCGCAGATCCGGTGCCGAACCGCGGGGGCCGCCGGAAAAAACCCCCGGACCGGCTCTTTTTCCGTATTCCCGGGCCTTCGCGACTCCGGACCGGCGGCCGACGCCACCGGGGCGACGTCGCCGCCGGGCGACACGGACGCGGGGACGTCGCCGGAATGCACCGCGGCCGACGGGGCGACTCAAGATCACGGCACCGCCGACACGAATAGCCGAGGGGAAGGGGTCGAGTCGCGGGCGGTATACTCCGGTTCCGACGTTCGTAACGGTCGGGAGGACGAGGGGGCTTGCCCCGGAGGCTCGGTCCGCGGGCGGCAGAACACTCGATGAACTACGTCCTGCTGGGCCTCGTCGCGGTCTCGCTGCTGGCCGGCCTCGTCGCCATCGGGGTCGGCAACCGGCGGTGGAGCTGGGGCACGGTCACCGCCGCGATCCTCACGCTCCTGATGGCGTGCGGCTACCTGGTCGTGGCCTCGCGGCTCGCGGCCTACGAGTGGTCGTGGACCGAGTTCGTGCGGCGCAAGCAGACCGAACTGGCGGACGTCCGCGACGCACTCGTGCCCCAGAGCCCGGGCGGCCCGCTGGTCGCGGCAGCCGACAAGAAGTCGCTCCAGGGCCTCGCCGACGAACGGGTCCGTTGGCAGCGGGCGCTCGACCGGATCGACTCCTGGCGCACCCGGCACTGGTCGGGCTCCTCCTTCCGGCCGCCCACGTTCGGCGACAAGCCGGCCGATGGCATCGTCGAGCTCAACCTGGCGTCGACGCCGCCTGTCGGCGAGCCGGCGGCAGCCGGCGACGAGGCCGCTCCCCCCGCCGCGGAGGCGGCCGCGGGAGACGCGGCCCCCAAGCCGGCCACCGGCAAGCCCCCGCTCGACGAGGGCGCCACGGTGTTCCTGTTCGACGAGCGCGGAATCGAGGAGGGGGGCCGCTACCTCGGCGCGATGACCGTGAAGGGCGTGGCCTTCGACCCCGCGAAGAACACCTGCACGCTCACGGTCGCCGCGATCGAGCGTCCCGACGAGTACGACGCCTCGGTCTGGAAGAAGACCTACGACCGCTGTGTCACCGTCTACGACGAACTGCCGAGCGACCGCTGGATCGCCTTCTGGCAAACCCCACGGCCCGACGACGGCAGCGGCGTGATGCCTCCGGTCATCCGCCGGTCGATCGACGAGGTGGAGAGGATGATCGAGGCGGTCGACACCGACAAGACGTTCGCCCGCGAGGTCGAACGGCACGACCAGGAGACGATCGACGACAAGGAGGAGTGGACGAAGATCCGCGAGCGGCTCGCCGCCAAGCAGGCGCTGCCCGGCGAGTACTGGGCGAAGGTGCGGCTCACCAAGACGATCGACGAGCTCGGGGCCGCGTTCGAAGACGAGGACGCCAAGCGGGAGCTCCCCGAAGGGGCCGAGGTGGAGTTCGATCTCGAGACGGCCTTCGAGCTCCAGGACAAGGACCTCTGCACGATCGAGGAGGTCCGCTACCGACGCCCCCTCCGCGACGGGCGGACGCTGCTCCACGGCGGGCTCGTCAACGGGGCCGGCCGGGAGGGCGGGGCGGAGATCCCCGTCGACGGCATCGCGGGCCTGGTCGAGTCGCTGCGACGCGAGGTCGAGATCCTGAAGGGCTGGGGCGACCGCCTCCGGGCGGCGAAGGCGAGCATCACCGCCGAGGCCGCGGCGACGGCCGGCCGCAAGGCGGCGTATGCCGACGACCTCGAGAAGTGGATCCGCGACGCGGAGGAGGCGACCCGCGTCGCCACGGCGTTCGAGGCCGAGCTCCGGAAGTCTTCCGGCCGGCTCGAGGCGGTGTCCGCGGAGGTCGTGGAGAAGGCCCGCACGCTCCGGGATGCCATGGGGAAGCTCGTGGCCCGGATCGATGCCGCCGCTCCGCCGCCGGCTCGCGGAGCCGCCGTGCCGTAGGCCATCCGGCCGCGGCATCGACGCCCTCGGCGACGGTCGGATACATTCTCGTCTCGTGGCGGTCCGCGCCGGAACGCCCCCCGCCAGGATGCCAGCCTCCATGACCGCAGCCGCCCGCGCCGGACACACCAACACGCATCGCCTCCGCAAGGCGGTCCACCACAACAAGCTCGCCAGCAAGCGGGGCGTGCTCGAGCGGATGTTCACGCTCTGGTTCCGGGGCTTCGTCTACAACCAGATCTGGGAGGATCCCAGGGTCGACGCGGAAGCGCTGCGGATGGGCCCGGACTCGAGCATCCTCACGATCTCGAGCGGCGGCTGCAACGTCCTCAACTACCTGATCCATCGCCCGAAGCGGATCGTGGCGATCGACCTCAACGCCAACCACATGGCGCTCACGCGGCTGAAGCTCGCCGCCCTGAAGCATCTGCCCGACTACGACACCTTCTACAACTTCTTCGGCTACGGCCGGCACCCCGACAACGTCGCCAACTACAACCGCTACCTGCGGGACAGGCTCGACCCCGACACGCGGTCCTTCTGGGAGACCACCGACTGGCCGGGGAAGGCCGTCGGGCCGAAGCGGATCAACTACTTCAAGACGGGCCTCTACGAGAAGGCGAAGCTCGGTCAGTTCTTCCGCGTGGTGCACGGGCTGGCTCGCCGCATGGGCCGCGACCCCGGCCAGATCCTCACGGCGAAGAGCGTGGCCGAGCAGGAGCGGATCTTCGACGAGCAGTACTCGTCGCTGTTCGACAACCGCATCGTCCGCTGGATGGGCCGCCAGCCGGTGGCCGTCTACAGCCTCGGCATCCCGCCGAGCCAGCACGCCGCGATGCTCGAGGAGCACGACGGCGACGGCAGCCGGCTCTTCGACATGTACAAGCAGCGGCTGCGGCGGCTGGCCTGCGGGTTCCCTCTCGACGACAACTACTTCGCCTGGCAGGCGTTCGGCCGGCGGTACGACCACGACGGCCGCAAGGCGCTCCCCGACTACCTCAAGCGGGAGAACTACGAGACGATCAAGTCGGCCGTCGGCTGCGTGGAAACGCACATCGCCTCGCTCGCCGACCAGATCCGCCACGAGAAGCCGGGCAGCCTGAACTCCTTCATCCTCCTCGACAGCCAGGACTGGATGCCCCCGCCGGTGATCGATGAGCTCTGGACGGAGATCGCCAACGTCGGGGCCCCGGGCACGCGGGTGATCTTCCGCACCGCCGGCGAGCTCTCGCCGATCGAGAAGGCCCTCGCGCCCGCCACGATGGCCCGCTTCCGCTCCCACGCCGCCGAGGCCCGAGCCCTGAGCGGCCGCGACCGCTCGGCCATCTACGGCATGTTCCACCTGTACGAGCTCGCGGATCCGGCGGCCTCATGAGCGACACCGTGGCAGCCGATCAGGCCGCGGCGATGGACCGGATGTACCGGCTCACGCGGCACGTCTACGACGTGACGCGGGCCTACTACCTGCTCGGCCGCGACCGGATGCTCGCGAAGGTGGCCACGAACCCGAGCACCGCCACGCTGGAGGTGGGGTGCGGCACCGCCCGCAACCTGATCAAGCTCGCCCGACGGCCCGAGCCGGGCCTCCTCTGCGGCCTCGACGCCTCGCAGGAGATGCTCGACACGGCCGCGGCGAGCATCGCCCGTGCCGCCGTGCCGGCAGCGGGCCACGAGCGGATCCGGCTCCGCCAGGGACTCGCCGAGCAGCTCGACGCGAAGACGATGTTCGGCCGCGACGAGCCCTTCGACACGATCTTCTTCTCCTACTGCCTGTCGATGGTGCCCACCTGGCCCGGGGCGATCGAGGCCGCGATGGCGAACCTGAAGACGGGCGGCCACCTCGTGATCGTCGACTTCTGGGACCAGCAGGACCTGCCGCAGCTCTTCGCCGCCGGGCTGAAGAAGTGGCTCGCGTTGTTCCACGTCCACTACCGGCCCGAGGTGCACGACGCCCTTGCCGCCCTCGGCACGTCGGGCCGGGCCGACGTCGCATTCGAGTCGTACGCGAAGCGCTACGCCTACATCGCGTCGATCCGGAAGCGCTAGCCCCGTCCCGGCATCGGCATCGGCATCCCCAGAGCGGCGGGCGGCCTACGGGAACAGGAACACCAACCCGGTGACCGTCGCGGCCTCGACGGCCATGCCGCGAAGGCTGATCGGGATCGCCGGCACCGTCCAGGGCGCGCAGTTGCCGGGGCGGTAGTAGCCGAGCGGATAGACGCACTCCCACGGCAACTCCACGCCCATCTTGTAGGGCAGCACGGGGAGCGTGACGAAGAAGTGGGCGGCTGAGAAGAAGGGGTCTGCGAGCGGCCCGTGCGAGTGGCCATACCGCTCCAGCTGCCAGTCCTCGAAGTAGAGCGGCTTGTGGCAGTAGCCCGCGGCCTTCCAGGTGAACATCGTCGTGGCGAACCGCCGCGGCTCGAAGGTCTCGCCCTCGAGGCGGCACTCGCAGGGGTAGTCGTTGCCGGGGCGGCCGCCCACGCGGATGTCGAGATCGATGCCCGCCAGGCGGTCCTCCCGGAGCCGCTTCAGCGCCTCCCGGCAGTCTTCGCCCTCGTCGGCGCACGGCCCCTCGGCCGTCGATTCGTCGTCGTCGGTGCCGGCGACGAGATCGATGCCGGACTCCTCGTTCTCGGCAGGACCGCCCGGTGCCGCGGTCACGTGGGCCGCCTCATCCCCCTCGGCTCCCTGGGCCCCGGATTCCACCGCGGCCTCGGCCCCGGCCTCCGGCTGCCGGAGAAACGTCCGCCACTCGTCGGCGGTCGCGACCAGCCCGAATGCGAGCGCGACGAGGAGCCCCAGCAGCGGCTCACTCCGGCTTCGCGTGCTCGGCGGTGTAGTTCGGGGCTTCCTGGGTGATGACGATGTCATGGGGATGGCTCTCGCGGACGCTGGCGGCGGTCACCTGGATGAACTTCGCCTCGGTCCGCAGTTCGTCGATGGTCCGCGTGCCGCAGTAGCCCATGCCGGCCCGGAGGCCGCCGACGAGCTGGTAGACGAACACGCTCATGGGCCCCTTGAAGGGCACCCGACCCTCGACTCCCTCCGGCACGAGCTTGTCGCTGCCGCGGCCGGTCACCTTCTGACGATAGCGCTCGCTCGACCCCTGAACCATCGCCCCCAGCGATCCCATCCCGCGGTAGGCCTTGAACGTGCGCCCCTGGTAGAGGACGGTCTGTCCCGGACTTTCCGCGGTCCCCGCCAGGAGCCCGCCGACCATGCAGCAGTTGGCCCCCGCGGCGATCGCCTTGGTGATGTCTCCCGAGTAGCGAATGCCTCCGTCGGCGATGACCGGCACGCCGGCGCCGGCCGCCTCCTGCGCGGCTTCCCAGACCGCCGTGATCTGGGGAACGCCGACGCCGGAGATGACCCGCGTGGTACAGATCGACCCGGGACCGATCCCAACTTTGACTCCATCCGCGCCAGCCTTGATGAGATCACGACAGCCTTCCCGGGTTGCCACGTTTCCCGCAACCACCTCGATCTCCCAGCGTTTCTTGATTGCCGAGACGGTCTCCAGCACGTTGGCCGAATGGCCGTGCGCGCTGTCCACCACGAGCATGTCGACCCCCTTGGCGATCACGGCCGCCGCGCGGTCCATGTCGAACACGCCCACCGCCGCCCCGACCCGCAATCGCCCGAGGCGATCCTTGCAGGCGTTGGGGAAGCGTTTCATCATGTCGATGTCCTTGATCGTGATCAGGCCGGTGAGCAGCCCCTGTCCGTCGACGAGCAGGAGTTTCTCCACCTTGTTGGCCATCAGGATCGTCTCGGCATCGTCGAGCGAGACCGTGCCGGTGGCCGTCACCAGCCCCGATTTCGTCATGATCTCGGCGACCGGCGTCTCGCCGCTCTCGAGGAAGCGGAGATCGCGGCGGGTGATGATGCCCACGAGCCTCCGGCCGTCGGTCGTGATCGGCACGCCCGAGATGTTCTGCTGGTCCATCACCTCGCGGGCCCGGGCCACGGTGGCCGACGGCGGCAGCGTGACGGGGTCCATGATGATCCCGTTGGCGCTCCGCTTGACCTTGTCGACCTCCTCCGCCTGCCGCTCGATGGAGAGGTTCTTGTGGATCACCCCGATCCCGCCCTCCTGGGCGAGGGCGATCGCCATCTCGCTCTCGGTCACCGTGTCCATCGGGGAGGAGACGATCGGGATCTTCAGTTCGATCCCCCGGGTGACCCGGGTGCTGGTGTCGACCTCCGAGGGCACGACGGCCGAATAGCGGGGCACCAGCAGCACGTCGTCGAAGGTAATTCCGGTGGCGACGATTTTCCCGTCCATGAGGGCTCCTATCCGCGGTGTCCGCTGCTGGAAAAGTCGCGGATTATGAGGCTACGACCGCCGGAACAGCAACGCCCCGGCCCGTGGACGGCCGATTTCAGCGGCCCCGCACGGCGCGAAAGCGTGTCCTAGGTTTGTGGTGCCCTTCGAAACCGGCGCTCGCCGGGGGCGAAACTCGTCACCTTCGGTCCCAGCATGCGATTCCTCGATGACCCCGCCGCCGCGGCCCCCGCCCCGGCCCTCCGTGCCATTTCCGCCCCGGAGCCGACCATCGCCCCCGACCGGGCGACCATGGAGGCCCACCTGGCCCGCAGCCGCTACGGCCGCTTCACGCTCACCGAGGCCGTCCGCCCCGGCTGGCAGCTCGACGTGGTCCCCCAGGCCGGCTTCCGTCACGACGCCTATGTCGATCCGCGGACCGGGGCCCGCATGCCCGCCGTGATCGCCGCGGCGTCGAGCGAGGAGCTGTTCGCCACGTTCCTCGACCTCCTCGAGCCTCTCGGGGACAGCTGCGACGTGGTGCTCGAGTCGTCGCACGACTCGGCGCACGACCGCCGCGAACTCACCCGCGAGGGCGTCGAGCGGCTGGTGCTCGAGAGCATGCTCTGGGAATACGAGGATCTGCTGCTCAACGACGGCTGCACGTCGATCGCGGTCATGCACCCGGAGCTCTCGCTGGAGGTGCAGCTCGACGAGCACAAGCTGCTCGTGGTCTACGCCCAGTCGCGGCTGCCGTTCGAACGGATCCTGCGGGGCCGCGGGCTCGAGCGAAACGACCGCATCCGCTTCATCTCGCAGGGCGAGCACCTGCACACGTCGCACGCCCGGCATGCGCGGCAGTTCGAGGAGCTCGCCGGCCGCCTCGGAGCCTGCTGAACGCCGCCCCGCCCACGCGCTGACGCTTCCGGAATGCGAATCCGGCAGCCGAGGCGGCCGCCAGCCAACCCCATGGCACGGCCGGCTCGGGCACGGCGACCACGCCGGCCGCCACCGCGGGCAGGTAGCCGCCCGCGTCGTAGAGGCCCGTGCCGAGGAAATCGGCCGCATCGAGGATGTCGACCAGGTTGTCGTAGTTGAAATCGCCGTCATGCCAGGCGGCGGCGATGCCGGCGTCGAATCGGCCACCGGCTACGAAGTTCGCGGCGTCGAGAATGTCGACGATGCCATCGACGTCGCTGTCGCCGGCAGCGGCGAAGCCCACGCGAAAGCTGCCGTCGAGGGCGGCCACCCAGCCGACCGCCCGGCCCGCTCCGGTACCCGCGGCCGCGACTGCGGCCGATGTGATGCCGCTCGTGCCGGTCCAGAGTCCCGCGCCTCGGCCGGCGAGCACGTCGGCCTGGAGGGCCGCGGCGGAGATGCCGCCCGGCGCGATGTCGATCCGACCTGCGCCGAGGTCGATGCGGGCGGCCTTCGATTGATCGACCGACAGCAGCGTGACGGTCAGAATCTCGGACGACGCGGCCGGCAGCGTGAGCGTGCCCCCCGCCACCACGATCCGGCCGGTCGTGCCTCCCGACGCCAGGGCGGATGCCGACCGCGCCTCGAGCGTGCCGGCGAGCAGCGTGGTGCCGCCGGCGTAGGCGTTGCTCCCCGCAAGCACGAGCCGCCCCGCTCCCGACTTCACCAGCCCGCCCGTGCCGCTGACCGTCCGCTCGATCGTGAGCACTCCGGCATCGACGCCGATCGCCGTGGATCCCGAATCGAGCACGATCCTGCCGGCTCCGGCCCCCAGCACGCTGGTGCCCGACATGCTCCGGAGGGCGCCCGTGGTGCCGGTCGCGCCGAGCCCGCGCAGCGTCAGAATGCCGTTGGCATTGCCGCCCCCGACCCCGACGAACTGGAGCGCCGCGCCGGAGGCCACGGTGACCGGGTTGTACGACCAGCCGAGAGCGGCGGCATTGGTGACCCGGGTCGTGCCCTCCGCGAGCGACCAGGTCGTCTTGAAGGCATTGCTGCCGCCGCTGTCGGCGGCGAGGGTGAGCGTGCCCGACCCGAGTTTCTCGAGCGTGCCGACCGACGTCGTCGGCCCGAGACGCGCGTTGGCGACGAGATGACTCGTGCCCCGCACCTCCCACGACTGTGATTCCCCGAGGATCAGGTCTCCCGACGCGCCGGATCCCCCGGCATCGCCCGCGATCGTGTGGCTGCCCGAGAACACCGTGATCCCGTTTCCACCGAGCGTCAGCACACCGCTCGCCCCGCCCACGCGTAGCGTGAGCGGCGCCGTCGGGGCGTCGAACTGCACGCTGCTGACGGTGGTGCGGACGCCCGGACTGGTCGTCAGGGCGGTCGAGCCGGCCACGTTGAAGACGACGTCGGTGAGGGCCGACGGCCCCGTGACGTTCGTCCGCGTGCCGTGGGTCCGCGACCAGTTGGTCCAGCCGTCGGTGCCACTCGTCCAGAGGGTGCCCTGATCGCCCACCCAGAACCGGAGGTCCACGCCCGTGGCCCGCCGCTCCGCCAGTTGCGCCCGGTAGAGGCTATCGGTCGGGTTCGTGGCCGTGTCGTCGAGCGTCACCCGCTCGCCGTGCGAGTCGTAGGTGCCCGCCTTGCCCCCCTCCGTCACGAGCGTGCCGACGGAACCGATCAGCCAGTTGGTCGCCGTGGGGGGATTCTGGACGATGAAACTGTCGGCCCTGGAGTTCCAGACCACCGAGTTGGCCCCGGCCCAGCCGTGGCCGGTGCCCATGTTGCCGCGGTCGCGGATGTTGATCGCGTCGCCGCTCACCGTGATGTTGTCGAAGAGGATGCCGCTGGCCCAGCGGTGGTGGGTGCCTGTGTCGCTGTTCGCCGCGGTCGCCGTGCCGCTCACGAAGGCCGACGGCCCGGTCACGTTCGACCCGGTGACGAAGTCGTGCCGCCCCTCCGACGCGGTCGAATCGATCACGAGGGCGAGCTGGCCGTCCACGTTGTAGGTGTAGCGACGGCTCCCCGTGATCGTGCCCGATGCGAGCACCGACCGGGCCTGGCTGGTGGTCACGAACTTGCCGTCGTCGTGCACGGTCGTGGCGGCGTAGGGAAAGTAGCGGGCCTCGATCTGCCGGACGAAGACGTTCTCGGCGGCGTTCACGCCCACGAAACTCCAGGCCCGGGCCTCGTTGCGTTCGTCGCGAATGGCCAGCGACTGGCCCACGAGGTTCTCCACGCCCACGTTGGTGATCCGACCGCCCGACGTGAATCCGTTGTACCGCTGGATGGTGCCGCCGCCGTAAACAGTTTCGATCGCCGAGGTGATCGGGGCGTCCACGAACACGCGGTTTCCCTCGATCCGCGTGATCACGCGGTCGGAGTTCTGCTGCCGCCAGCCCGGCTGCCAGGGATTGTCGAGCAGGTTCATGCCGTTGGCGTCGATCCAGGCCTGGTTGCTCGACCAGTTCACGTTGATCGTGTGGCCGACCGAGAGCCCGGTGGTGGAGGCGACGGTGAAGTTCGTAGCCCCGACCGGCACCCGGGCGTCGGCGATCGCGATCTTCGAGAAGCCCGAGTAGTTGGGCGACGACGACGTGCTGCCGATCGCGATCACGTCACGGGTGCTCGTGCCGGTGGCGATGAGCCGCGTGGCCGACCCGGAGGCGAGGTCCCGGCCCGAGCCACGGAGCACGATGCCGCTGGCGGTGATCCTGACCTGGCCGGCGATCTCGTAGTCGCCGGGCCCGAGCTGCACCGTCCCGCGGTAGCCGGTGGACTGCAGCGGCAGGGCCGCCACCGTGTTGATCGCCGCCTGGATCCGGGCGGTCGCATCGCCCGCGGTCGCGGACACCGTCACCGTCACGGGCGGCGCGGTGGGCAGGTCCACCCAGCCGGCGCCATAGCCGACCATCGAGAACTCGGGAATGCGGTCACCGTCGGCCTGCGAGCGGTAGGCCAGCCGGCCGTCCGCCCCTCGCCACGCCCAGGTGCTCGTCGCCGCGGCGGCGTCGGCCGCGCAGGACACGACCATCCCGGTGACGACGGCGACGAACCACGACCGCTGCATGACTGGAACCATCCCCTGACGACGACCCACCAAACCATGTCGATCCTAGCCGCCCGGTTTCGCCACCACGAGGAAATGGATTCCCATCGAGTGCGAAACTCATTCGCAGCTTCGGCGGAATCCGCCGGGCAGATCGATGGCAAAGACCGTCCGAAATAGGGCTTTTTAGGCCATTTCGCTGGTCTCGCGCCCTCGACAGCCAAAAACGTCTTGGATGGCTCACCGTTTGCACATTGCGTGCCATCGTGGTGGGGGGATGTACCGGGGGAGTCCCTGCGACCTTCATCTGGGTCTGAGAAACCGGGGCCACGTCATGAACACCGGCGACGCCATTCGCTCCTGCTCCCTTCGCGCCTGCCTGCTGGCGGTCCTGGCCTCGGTCGCGGCTGGCGAGGCCACCGCCCAGACCTGGACTGGAGCCGGGGGCAACAACCTCTGGATCACCAACGCCAACTGGTCGGGCAGTTCGACCCCCACGACCGGCGCCGAGATCGTGTTCGATGGCTCCTCGTCGGCCCAACTCAGCAACGTGATGGGCGGCCCCTTCACGGTCAAGTCGCTCACGTTCACGACAGGCCAGACGCAGTCGGTGACGATCACGACCGGCACGGAACAGCCGCTCTCCTTCAACACCTCCGGCACGATCGTCAACGTCCAGTCGGGAAGCCACACGTTCACGGGCACGAACAGCGGCGGCACGGGTACGCCGCAGTGCTGGTTCTTCAGCACCACCGGCACGGGCAACAACTACACCTACAAAGTCGACGCTGGCGCCGCCTTCACGATCGCCGGCCGCATGGGCGTCGGCGGCAACGGCACCGGGTTCTTCAAGACCGGCGCCGGCCTGCTCAACCTCGCCGCCGACAACGCGGGCACCGGCGGCTGGAATTTCAACAACCGGGCCACCGAAGGCTTCGTGGTTCAGGAGGGGGTCGTGCGCTGGAGCCATCAAAACGCGAAGGGCCTGACCTCCAACGTATGGACCGTGAAGAGTGGCGCCGCGATCGAGATCCTCGGTGGCATGGCCTCGATCAACAACGGCTCGGGCGTGATCAACCTCTCAGGGTCGGGCGTCGGCGGCACCGGAGCTCTGCGGGCACTCGGCACCGGCACCTTCTCATCGTTCACGACCGCGGAGGTCAACCTCGTCACCGACGCCGCGATCGCGGTCGACTCCGGCCGACTCCTGCTTCCCTACCCGCTCAAGACGCCGAGCGGCACGTCCGGTTTCATCAAGCTCGGCTCGGGCACGCTCCAGCTCAACAGCACCGGCACGAGCACGTTCAACGGCGGCACCCGGCTCGCAGCGGGCACCCTGATCGTGAACAACGGCACCGCGGCCAACCAGGTGCTCGGGACCGGCGGCCTCGATGTGCTCGGCGGCACGCTCGAGATCGGACAGACCACCGCGACCGCCTCGACGCTGCCGCTCGCAGCGGGCGCCAACGTCTCGATGTCGAGCGGGGCCATGAACTTTCTCGTCGGCACCACGTTCGACAAGATCACGGCCGGGGGGACGAGCGGGTTTTCGCTCACGGGGGGCACGATCGGCCTCACGCTCACGGGCTCCTTCGATCCGCTGGCCACCTACCCCATCCTCCAGGGCTTTGCGGCCGGCAGCGTCTCGGGCCTGACCTTCAGCGGAACCTTCTGGGATCCGGCGCAGTACGCACCTTCGCTTTCATCCGCAGGAGTGCTCTCCTTCGCGGCGGTCCCTGAGCCCTCGTCGATGGCGGTGCTTGGCATGGCCGTCGTCACGGCGGGATACTTTGGTGCGGGCAGGCGTGCCCGTCAGGAACGCCCCGCCTGACGGTTGAAGAAGCTGGTTCGCGTCGATTCGCTCACCGGAGTTCCGGAATGGCAGTCAGCAGGGGGGTCGCGTTCGTGGTCATCGCCGCGGCTACTGTCGCAACGGGGGCGAGCCATGCGGAGGAGCAAAAACGTCCGGGTCCTGCGAATGTGGTGATGATCGCGGTCGACGATCTGCGACCCGACCTTGGCTGCTACGGCAGCACGATCGCCAAGACCCCGCACATCGACCGGCTCGCTGCGCGGGGCATGGTGTTTCGCCGCGCCTACTGCCAGCAGGCGGTCTGCAGCCCGTCGCGAACGTCCCTCATGACGGGACTCCGCCCCGACACGACGCAGGTCTGGGATCTCAAGACCCACTTCCGCGAGGCCCTGCCCGACTGCGTGACCCTCCCGCAGCACTTCAAGGCCCACGGCTACCACTGCGCGGCGTTGGGAAAGATCTACCACAGTGGATTCGAGGACGGCCGCTCGTGGAGCGAGCCCCACTGGTATCCCACCGGGAGGACCGTGGACACCGACCAAGCCGACTGGACGAAGCGCATCACGGCCCGTCGGGACGGGGGCGTCGAGGAGTATCCACCCGACGAGCCGCGAAGCGAGAAGAAGGGCAAGGGACGGCCCTTCGTGGTCAGCGACAAGGCCGCCGACGAACTCCCGGATGGTGCCACCGCGGCCGAGGCTGTGCGGCGGCTCAGGGCTCTCCGGAGCCAGGGCACACCGTTCTTCCTGGCGGTGGGCTTCGCGAAGCCGCACCTGCCGTTCGTGGCCCCGCGGACGTACTGGGACCTCCACGATCCCGACGCGATTCCCGCGCCGACGATCAACCGGCTCCCAGACGGCGCGCCCGCGTTCGCCGGCCACGACAACGGCGAGCTCCACAGCTACTTCGGCGTACCGCCGGGCGAGCCGATCCCTGCCGAACTCGCCAAGCAACTCCGCCACGGGTATCACGCCTGCATCACCTACATGGATGCGCAGGTCGGCAGGGTGCTCGACGCCCTCGACCGCGAAGGACTGGCGGAGAACACGGTGGTGGTGCTCTGGGGTGACCATGGCTGGCAGCTCGGCGACCACGGCCTGTGGCACAAGCACACCAACTTCGAGCTCGCAACCCGGGCGCCGCTGGTCGTCTCGGCGCCCGCGGCTGCGGCCACGGCCGGCCGGTCCAGCGACGCCCTTGTCGAGTTCGTGGACGTCTATCCCACGCTCGTCGATCTCTGCGGCCTGCCTCCGGTCGAGCAGATCGCCGGCGTAAGCCTGCGGCCGCTGCTCACCGCCACGGCGGACTCGGTGAAACCGGTGGCCATCAGCCAGTATCCGCGGGGCAAGGGACGCGGAACGGACGTGCCACTGATGGGGTACAGCATCCGCGACGACCGATTCCGGCTGACCGTCTGGCGGGAGGACGGCACGAGCCGCGTCGTAGCGACCGAACTCTACGACGAACGCGACGATCCCAACGAGACCCGCAATCTCGCCTCCGACCCGCAGTTCAAGACCGTGACCGACCGGCTGTCGGGACACCTTCCGCCGCCCGGCCCGGCCTCGCCGAAGGCCTCGAAGTCGGGCCGCAAGGCCAAGCCGGCCTCATGAGGCGGTTGGCCCCGATCCTGCTGCTCGCCGCGTCGGGCCTGGTGCCGCCCGGAAGGGCGGAGGACCTGCCTGGGGAACGCGTGTATCACGCGGCCCGCCCGGGCGCGGTGGCGGAGGCCCAGCGGCGGCTGGCAACGGGCGACGCCCGCCTTGGCGACGCCCGCGACACGCTCGTCGCGGAGGCCGACAAACTGCTCGCCGCGCGACCGCCGAGCGTGACCGACAAGCAGCGACCGGCGCCGAGCGGCGACCCACACGACTACGCCAGCCTCGCTCCCTACTACTGGCCCGACCGAGCGGCCGTGCACGGCCTGCCCTACGTCCGCCGCGACGGCCGACGGAATCCGGAGGCCGACGACGCACGGTTCACCGACCGCGATCGGGCTGGGCTGCTGGGCTCGGCCACGCAGACCCTCGGCCTGGCCTGGCGGTTCACGGGCCGCAGGCGGTATGCGGAGCAGGCGGCGAGATTCGCCCGCGCCTGGTTCGTCGACGAGGCGACTCGGATGAATCCGCATCTCCGCTACGCCCAGGCCATCCGCGGCACCAACGACGGACGGGGTGCCGGGATCCTCGAGGGCCGTGATCTGGCCGACGCGATCGACGCAATCGCGTTGATCGACGATGCCGGCGTGCTCACCGACGACGACCGGGCGGCCATCGTGGCCTGGGCCGACGCCTACCTCGACTGGCTCCTCGAGAGCACCCCCGGCCGCCACGAGCGGGCCGCGAACAACAATCACGGCACCTACTTCGACGTCCAGGTCGTGCAACTGGCACTCGTGACAGGCCGCCGGGACCTGGCCGTCGGCGTGCTCGAGGAAGCCGGTCCAAGGCGGATCGCCGGGCAGGTCGAATCCGACGGAAGCCAGCCGCACGAACTGGTGCGGACGAAGTCTCTCGGCTACTCGGGCTTCAACCTCCGGGCCCTGTGCCAGCTCGCCACGCTCGCGGAGCACGTCGGGATCGACCTCTGGCACTACGAGACCCCCGATGGCCGGTCGATCCGCCGCGCCGTCGATTTCCTTGTGCCCTACGTGACCGCGCCGGACCGCTGGCCGCACGAGCAGATCAGCCGGGTGGATCAGGCGGACTTCGCCACCATCCTCTGGCGGGCGGGGATCGTCTATCGTGAGCCCGCGTACACGGCGCTCGTGAGCGGTTTCGCGAGCGATCGCGATGGCTGGGTCCGGCTGACATTCGTCGATGAGTGACCACCAGACTGGTTCAGGCACGGGCAGGGAGCACCACGCATGACCTCGATCGATCGCCGCGGCCGATGGCTGCCGGTGCTGGCCCTCGCGACCGGCTGGGTCTTCTGGGAGCCGACCGCGCCGGCCGCCGAGCAGGGCCACCGGCTCGCCGACGGCTGGGAGCACCACCGCGGCACGCTCGGCAGCGTCTGGGAGGTGTGGCGGGGCGAGAAGGCGAGCGACAACGTGTCGTGGACGAAGGTCACGCTGCCGCACTGCTTCAACGCCCGCGACGCCGTCGACCCCGACGAGCGCTACTACCAGGGGCCCGGCTGGTACCGGACGCGGCTCGAAGCCGGAAATCCATTTCCAGCCGGCCGCACGCTCCTGCACTTCGACGGGGCGGGCCAGGAGACGACCGTGTTCGTGAACCTCGCCGAGGTCGGCCGCCATCTCGGCGGCTACGACGAGTGGACGCTCGACATCACCGACGCGGCGCAGCAGGCCCTGGCGGACAAGGCGACCCAGGGAAAGGTGCCGCTGGCGATCCGCTGCGACAACTCCCGGGATGCCGAGGCGATCCCGTCCGACCTGAGCGACTTCAACCGCTACGGCGGCCTCTACCGGCACGTGCACCTCGAGCACGTGCCCGCGGTGTCGCTGGAGCGGGTGCACGTGCTGGCGGCGCTCGCCGACGGGAAGGGGGGCGTCACCATCCGCGGCCGGCTCCGCAATCCCGAGAAGCTCACCGACCCGGTCACCATCGCGATCGAGGTCCGCGATCCGGCCGGCGCGGTGGTTCACCGCCGCGACGTGACGGCCGCTCCGTGGGAGGGCGAGAAGGAGCTCGACTCGTTCACGATTCCCTCACCGGCCACCTGGTCGCCGGCCACGCCCCGGCTCTACACATCCTCCATCACGCTCGCCTCGCCCCACGGCGAGCACCACGTGGACGAGCGGTTCGGCCTGCGAAGCGTGGAGTGGGTGCCGCACGGCCCCTTCCAACTCAACGGCGAGCGG
>CAIKWU010000355.1 GCA_903831155.1 uncultured Planctomycetaceae bacterium
CGGGCATCGTGCCCGCCGCTCTCTGCATGTCCGCCGCGCTTCGCCCTCCAGGCTGCGCTTGCTCCCATAGCCCGGCTCTCGGGGCACGGGCAGCCCCTCGCTGAGTTCATGCCTGGGCGATGGGGCACGGCCAGCCCCGAGCCCCCGGCAGGGCTCTGCCCTCACGTCGACCGCTTGCCGCGGAAGAAGTCGGTGAGGATCCGGCCGCACTCGTCGGCCAGCACGCCCCCCACGTGCTCGACGCGATGGTTGAGCCGGCTGTCGTCGAAGAGGCGGTAGAGCGATTCGACCGCGCCCGCCTTCGGGTCGGCCGCCCCCCACACCACCGTCGGCACGCGGGCCTGGAGGATGCCGCCGGCGCACATCGGGCAGGGCTCGAGCGTGACATAGAGCACGCAGCCCTCGAGCCGCCACGACCCGAGCGTGGCCGCCGCCTGGGTCAGGGCGATCATCTCGGCGTGGGCCGTCGGGTCGTTGAGCTGCTCCCGCTGGTTGTGGCCGCTGCCGATCACGCGGCCCCCCGCCACCACGATCGCCCCCACGGGCACCTCGTCCTCCGCGGCCGCAACGCGGGCCTCCTCGAGGGCGAACCGCATCCACCGCTCGTGGGGCCGGCCGCCCGGCAGCGATGCCGGGTCGGCATCGAAGTGGTCTTCGAGGTCGTCCATGGAGCGGCACTCTACCATCGGGTAGGCTAGGCGGGGCTACCGCATCCCAGAAGGACTCCCATGGATCCCACCCTGCTCGCTCTCCGCTGGGCCCACGTGCTCGCCGCGATCGTGGCCGTTGGCGGCCTCGTCTTCGCCCGCTTCGGGCTCCTGCCCGCCCTCAAGGACCTCGACGTAGAGACGCGCGACGGCATCCACGACCGCATCCGCCGCGTCTGGCTGCCGTGGGTGATCGGGGCGATCACGCTCCTGCTCGCGAGCGGGCTGGCCAACTTCCTCCTGTTCAATGCCCGCGTCCGGAACGAGGGCTGGGGAGGGGGCGACTGGATGCGGCACACGGGCTACCACTCCCTCTTCGGGGCCAAGTTCCTCCTGGCCCTGGTCGCGTTCTACTTCGCCAGCGCGCTGGTGGGCCGCGGGGCCTCGACCCAGTGGGTTCGCAACGACCGAGCCAAGTGGCTGACCGTGACGATCGGCCTGTCGCTGGCCGTCGTGCTGCTGTCCGGCTGGATGCGGCAGCTCCACACCGGACCGAACCTGATGGCCGCCGGTGACGGCGGGGTGCTGATCGAGAACATGACCGGGGGAGCGGGTCGCCGCGACGGCGGCCCGGACGCCGATGGACAAGAAGGACAAGAAGCGGATCGAAGTGCTCCAGCAGAAGATCGCGAAGCTCCAGCAGCTGCTGGCAGCGGCGAAGAAACAGCCCGATGACCCGGCCGAGGCGCCCCGCCTGGAGAAGGACCTGGCCGCCGCGCACGCGGAACTCTCGGCCCTGAAGCAGCACTGACGGCGGAAGCATTCGGCATGGGCCTCGGCAACTTCTTCGGCGGGCTCTTCGGGGGCGGCAAGACCGACCTCTGGAAGCGGTTCGAGCGGATGCGGGAGAGCACCTCCGGCACCATGTCGACCTTCTACAAGGTCCGCGACCTGAAGACCGGCGAGGTTCTTGGACTGAAGGTGGTCGATCCGGTCAAGGCGGCCCCCGTGGAGGGGCGCTACAAGGCCCTCGGCAAGCCGAACGAGGGGGAGATCGGCCAGCAGATCACCGGCCACAACATCGTCCGGACAAGGGAGTGGGGCACGTCCACCGGGGGCGAGCCGTTCATCGTCCAGGACTTCGTGGACGGCGTTCTCCTCCACAACCTGATCGCGGCGAAGAAGCCGTTCACACCGGAGCAGCGGGTCGACCTCGTCACGCAGGCAGCCACGGCGATCAAGGCTGTGCACGATGCGGGCTTCGTCCACCGCGACATCTGTCCCCGGAACTTCATCCTCGAGCCTTCCACCGGCCGGCTCGTGCTCATCGACTTCGGCCTCACCGTGCCCGACAAGCCGGCGTTCCTCCAGCCGGGCAACCGCGTGGGAACGCCCAACTACATGGCGCCCGAGGTGGTGCGGCGGCGGCAGGCCGACAAGCGGCTTGACATCTTCTCGTTCGGCATCACGGCCTACGAGATCTGCACCAACCGCTCGCCGTGGCCGAAGGGCTCGACCGGCAAGGCGGCGATGGCCCACGACACGCCCCCGGACGACATCCGGGAGGGCTGGCCCGAAATCCCGCCCCAGTTGGCCACCGCCATCATGGCCTGCCTGTCGGCCGACCCCGACCGGCGGCCGGAATCGATGGGCCGTTTCCTGACGGCGATCTCGGCCGTCAGGGCCTGAATCCCCCGCCGCCCGGCGGCACCCCGCCCCGCCCTTGAAGCGGGCGGGTTTTCACCGTACTTTCGTGCATCCACGGGCGGCTGGACGCCCGCCGCACTCCCTCCAAGACACGCAGGATCATTCCCATGACGATGGACAAGAGCCTCCGGGTGCGCACCGGCTCGTCGAGCGCCCGCGGCGTGCTGAACCGTGCCGAACGGATCGCCAAGCTCAAGGAGCAGGAGCGCTGGACCGAAGGCCGCAGCCCGCTGGGCTTGCCCAAGGTCCGCGTGCAGAAGCTCTCGATGAAGAAGAAGAACCCGAAGAAGGACGAGGCCGCCGAGGGTGCGGCCGCCAAGCCGGCCGCCGGGGCGAAGCCCGCAGGCAAGAAATAGGGGCAACGCGGCTTCGCCCGCGGTGGCGAGCCCGCGTGTCGCTCCGCCAGCGTCAGCTCACGTTCCCCCCGGGGTTGCGCTATGACGACCCGGGCAGCGTGAGGCAGCAGGCGGCCGCCTTCTGGCCCGATGCGATAACCTGCGGGATGCCCACGCCGTCGTAGGCGGCGCCGGCGAGGGCGAGGCCCGGGTGACGGGCCGCGGCAGCCTCGATCCGGGCGACTCTCGCGACGTGGCCCACGTGATACTGCGGCATCGCGCGGTCCCAGCGCTCCACGCGGGCGAGCCGCGGCTCGCCTCGCGTGCCCAGGATCTGCTCGACCTCCGAGAGCGCCAGTTCCACCAGCGCGTCGTCAGGGAGCCGCATAGCGTCGGGGTCGAGGGCGCCGCCCACGAACACCCGCAGCAGCACGCAGCCGCGGGGCGCCCGCCCTGGAAACTTGGAGCTCGAAAAGCTCACCGCGAGGATGCGGCGGCCCGCAATCCGCGGGATCACCAGGCCGGCGGCATCGAGCGGATGCGTGACGCGGTCGCGGGCGAACCCGAGGGACACGATGCACGACCCCGCGTAGCCGATGCCGGCGAGTTCGTCCGCCAGTCCCTGATCGACGGTGGCGAGCAGCCGCGACGACACGGGGGCAGGAGTGGTGACGATGACGGCGTCGGCGGAGACGGACTCCGGAAGATCGCCACTGACGCGCCAGCGGCCATCGGCGGCGCGGGAGATCGCCGTGGCCGTGCCGTCGATGAACCGCACGCCGCATCCGCGGAGCTCCTCTGCCAGCCGCCGCGGCAGTGTCTCCATGCCGGAGGCGAGCGTCACGAACTGGCCATACCGGGCTCCCGACGCCTCCGGCGCCGCGGACTGCCTCAATCTCGCCCGCTCCCCCGACCAGAGGCTGCCGTGCCGGCGTTCCATCGCGAGGAAGTCGGGGCAGGCCGCCGCCATGCTCAGCCGCGCCGGGTCGGCGGTCCAGATCCCGGCGGCGAGCGGTTGAACGAGACGGTCGAACGCCTCTCGGCCCAGCCTGCGAACCGCGAACGACTCGAGCGACTCGTCGTCGGCGGTCGAACGCCGCGGTACGAACCGCTCCCAGAGCAGCCGCGCCCGACCCGCGATCGAGAGGATCCGGCTGCTCGCCACCGGCCAGGCCCGGCCCGGCGCCATTAGCCGGAAGCCGGCGGGAACCGGCAACGTGCGGCCGGCGTGCCAGACGAGCGCCCGCCGGGCCACGGGTTCGACGCCGATCAGTTCGTCCTCGAGGCCGAGGCGTTCGACGAGCGCGACGCCCTCGGGCCGCGCCGCGAGGAAGCAGTCCGCCGACCGCTCCACCAGCCAGCCGTCGTGATGGACCGTGCCCAGGACACCACCCGCACGGCCGCCGGGCACCACGACCGTGACCGAACGATTCCGCCGGGCGAGCGCATCGGCGGCGACGAGGCCGGCGAGGCCGGCACCAACGACGACGACGGAAGAGCGGTGGTCGGGATGCACGACCGGACGAATCGCCTCGGGGAGCCTCTCATGGTAATCGACCGCGGCAGGACACGCGGCGTCACTGTGGGGGAGCTGGCGAGCCCGGGAAAGAACCTGGATCTCCCGCCACGCTGGTCTGGACCCGCAGGCGGGGCCTCCCTAGTCTCCCGCCTCCTGTGGCCGCCCCGTGCCGGCCATTTTCCCGCGCCGTCATCGTCAAGGAGACCCACTCGTGGCCACGCTGCGGAGCCTCGTGTCGCACCAGGTGCTCGTGATCGCCGGCGCCCTTCTCCCGCTGGTCGCCCATGCGGACGACACCGCGACCGCCCCCCCGCGGACGCTCATGCGGCTGCCCGGCTGGATCGAGTCGATGGGCGACGACGGCGGTGAGAAGGCGATCGATCCGGAGCGTTCCGAGTCCGCGCCGGCACGGACGGTTCGAGGCGTTGAACAGGCAGTGCCTGTGGCCGACTGGAGCGACGTCACGCCGGTCGCGGCCGCCGGGTCGGTCAAGCCGGCGGCCACGACCAAGCCGGCCGCCCAGTCCGAGTCGGGAGGCTTGCGCCGCTGGATTACCGAGCGGGTCGCGGTGCTGCCGAAGCCGACGACCGAACCTGAGGCGACCGACGCCCCATCGACGGAGCCTGCCGCGACCGCACCGCCCGCCGAGGCGGCACCGTCGGCCACGGTCAACGCACCGGTGGCGGTGACTCCGGACGAGATGCCCACGCTCTCGATCGATCCGGCGAGCTTCCGCGGGGCACTTCCCGGCAAGACGACGAAGAACCAGATCGAGGCCGACTGGGGCGCGGGAGAGACGTTCACCCGGCAGGATGGGGAAGCCGGCACCGCGTGGGCGATCGAGCCCTTCGAGCGGGTCGAGGTCTCCTTCCAGGGCGACGTCGTCTCCGCGATCTCGATCAAGCTGGCGGAGCCCGTGCCCGTGGCCGACCTGGCCCGGCAGCTCGAGATCGCCGACCTCCGCACCGTGGCGGTTCGCGACGAGCAGGGGGTGGAGATCGGCGAGGTGTATCCCGAGCGCGGCGTGATCCTCAGCATCGCGGCCGGAACCCGCGACGCCACCGCGATCCTGATCGAACCACTCGACCCCGACGCCTTCGTGCTGCGAGCCGAGGGCGAGATCGACCGGTGCTCGGCCTACGCCGTGGCCGACCTCCAGTACGCCATCCAGATCGACCCGCAGCACGTGCGGGCCCACCGCCTGCTGCTCGCGATGACCAGCGAGCAGGGCAGGTGGCGGCAGGCGCTGCGGCTCGCCGAGACGGCATCGCGGCTCGACCCGGACGATGCCTGGACCCGACTCAAGCATGCCTCCGTGCTGCTTTCGCTCGACCGGCCCGACGAGGCCCGGGCCGTGCTCGACCGGGTGGGCTCGCTGGCCGACACCTCGCCGCTCGTCCTGGCCCAGGCTTCGCGGCTGGGCGGCCGAATCGAGCTCGCCCGGAAGAGCCCCGACTACCAGAAGGCCGTCGACCAGTTCGGCGAGGCGATCCGCCGCGCCTCACCGCTCTTGACGAAGCGTTCACCGGCGGTCCAGGCGGCGGCGCGGGAGGTGCTTCTCGACGCCCACCTCGGCACCGCCCTCGGCATCGCCAAGGGCACCTGGCAACAGAAGAGCCGCGTGATCCCCAAGTGGATCAGCCGCGCCGACGGGATCGTCAAGGACTTCCAGGGGGACGACCACGAGCGGCGGATGCTCGAGATTCAGCTCTGCCGCGGAGCCCTCGCCGTGGCGGCCGGCACGACCGAGGCGGTCGAGCCGCTGCCGTGGGTCAAGCGACTGCTGGAGCTCCGCGACCAGATGGGCGGCACCGTGCCCGATCCGTGGCGCCGCCGGCAGATCGACTGGGAGGTGGGCCACGGGCTCGCCGACGCCCTCGCCGCTGCCCAGAAGCGGGGCGACGCCACCGACATGCTCGACAACGCCACGCTCACCGCCGCCTACCTCGAACGGGGCGCCGAACAGCGGGAACTGACGGCGAACGAGCGGAAGAATCTCGGCGAGCTGATGTTTCGCATCGGCATCATGCACAGCCTGCAGCGGGGCGACCACGCCACGGCCGTGACCTGGTTCGACCGCGCGATCCCGCTCTGGGACGACAACTCGCGATTCGACCGCGACGGCGAACTCGGCCGCCTCGGCGAGTCGTACGTGAGCATGGCGATCTCGTACTGGCAGGTGGCCCGCCGCGAGGACGCCGTCACACTCAGCCGCCGCGGCGTCGACCTGATGGTGGCCGCAGTCGACAAGAGCCAGCTCGAGGAGCGGGCATTGGCCGTCGCCTACGGCAACCTCGCCACGATGTACGCCGAGCAGGGTGACGAGCAGCAGTCGCGGAACTACGCCGAGATGGCCAGCCGCGCCGAGGCCACCGGCACGGTCCGCTAGGTCGGGCTCACGAATCCCGGCGACAATCCGAAGGACCGCGAGGCGGCGACTCGTTGCCGCCCCCGAGCCGGCGATCCACGCGTCTTGAAATCGCTCTACAGGTATGTCTCGAGCGTGAGCCGCATTTTGCGGAGCTCGGCCAGCTGATCGGCGCCCTCGAGAGGCGGCATGTGCGCGCAGAGCGCCCGCTTGTAGCCGACCCGCTGGAGCTGGGCGACGAGCTTGCCGTACTCGACGTTCCCCTGGCCGATCCGCACCTGGAAGGCGTCGGGCTTCGTGTCCCGCAGGTGCACGTGCGCGACGTACTTCAGGATCGGCTCCCACGAGGCCGGCTTCTTCTGGCCGAAGATGAAGTGGCTGGGGTCGAGCGTGACCCCGAGGCCCGGCACGTTGCGGCAGAGCGAGGCCGTGGTCTCGGCGTCCTGCGTCATCCGCCCCGCGGACGTCTTCACCGCCACGATTCCGCCGAGCCCGGAAGCGATCGAGACCAGCCGCCTGAGCCGGTCGATTTCGCCGTTGAAGGGTGTGCCCTGCTCCGACGACTCCACCACCATCGTGACCACCCCGAGCGACTTCGCCAGGCGGCAGCAGGCGGTGAAGTGATCGTACATCTCCGGGGTCTCGGCGGCCGCGAACGACACTGCCACCGGCCGCAGCCGCTGCAGGTCGCTGCACTGGGCGATCGCCGCCTCCGGATCGGCTGCCACCGCAGCCGGCTGCAGGTGCCCGCCGTGCTCGTGGACGTCGAGTTCCACCGCCGTGAACTCGAGTTCGGCCAGCCGCTCCATGGCGGCGGCGAGCGGCATGTCGGGCAGGCACTCCGTGCTGACGCAGACAAACACGTGGCGGGACTCCGGGGCGGGGGCTGGATGCGGCCGACGGCACGGGATCGCCGCGGCCGGAACGGGCAAGGGTACCGGCCCGCGGCGCAAACTGGCAACATCCGCAGCCGCCGGCGCCCGCGTACAATCGCTTCCGGCGCGCACGTCACCCCTCCCCGGAGTCGAGAACGGCCATGCAGATCGAATCGCGACAGCCGCCCACGCGGGTGATCCTCGAGCACGCCAGCCCGTGGGGCCGCTGGCTGGGCCGCGCGGGGTGGATCGTGGCCGGAATCGCCCTGCTCTCGGCGATCGGCAGCGCCGGCGCGTTCCAGCAGTATTTCCAACGCGACGAGCGGATCGTGGAGAAGTGGCACTCGCTCTCGAAGACCGCGGGCGACAAGGTGGCGATCGTGAGCGTCACCGGGGCGATTCTCGGCGGCGACGGCTTCGTGCGGGCGCAGCTCGACCACGTGGCGGAGGACGAGGCCGTGAAGGCGATCGTGCTCCGCGTCGATTCGCCGGGCGGCACGGTGAGCGGCAGCGATGAGATCCACCACCGCCTGGCGAAGCTGGCGGAGAAGCGGGACATCCCGGTGGTCGTGAGCATGGGCGGCATCGCGGCCAGCGGCGGCTACTACGTCGCCATGGCCAACCGCGGGACCGACGACGTGATCTTCGCCGAGCCGGCCACGCTCACCGGCTCGATCGGCGTGATCATCCCGCACTTCGACATCTCGCAGGCACTCCGCAAGTACGACGTCCGCGACGATTCGATCGCCAGCGGGCCCATGAAGGAGATGCTCAGCCCGACCAAGGACCGCACCCCCGAGTTGGCGGAGAAGGAGCGGAAACTCCTCCAGGAACTCGTCGACGACATGTTTGGCCGCTTCAAGGAGATCGTGAAGGCGGGGCGGCCGAAGCTCGACGACGCCGCGGTCGACCGGGTGGCGACGGGGCAGGTGTTCACCGCCCGGCAGGCGCTCGAGGCCGGGCTCGTGGATCGCCTCGGGTTCCTCGAGGACGCGATCGACCGAGCCGTCGAACTCGCCGGCCTCACCGCCGAGAAGACGCGGGTGGTGAAGTACTCCAAGCCGAAGGGGCTTCTCGACGAGGTGCTCGGCGGGACGACGGCGAGCGGACGAATCGACCTGGCGGCGATCGCCGAACTCACCACGCCCCGCGGCTGGTACCTCTGCAGCTGGCTCCCCGCGCTCGTGCGGAGCGAGTGAAGGGAAGCGGGTTCAGGCAAGCACCGCGGAGATCGGCTTGCCCTCGTTGCCGATCCTGAACGGCCGGCCGTTGGGGGCCACGAACTCCTTCTCCCACGGGAGGCCGCAGGCGGCTGCGATCGTGGCGTTGAAGTCGCCCACGCTCACCGCGTCGCGGTCGGGGCTCCGGCCGCCGGCATCGCTGGCGCCGTGCACCACACCCTGCTTCACACCGGCACCGGCGAGCACGCAGGAGAAGACCGCCGGGTGGTGGTCGCGGCCGGCGTTCTCGTTGACCTTCGGCCCGCGGCCGAACTCGGTGGCGAGCACCACCAGCGTCGAGGCGAGCAGGCCGCGGGCCTCGAGGTCCTCGAGAAGCGCCGCCATCGCGGTGTCGAGTTCGCCAGCCTTCTCGGGCAGTTCCTCCCAGAGGTCGCGGTGCATGTCCCAGCCCCCCATCTCGACCTCCACGCAGCGGACGCCCTCCGCCACGAGCCGCCGGGCGAGCAGGCAGCCCTGGCCGAACCGCGACAGGCCGTACCGCTCGCGGGTCTTCTGGTCCTCCTTCGAGATGTCGAACGCGGCGAGGTCTCCGCTCCCCATCAGCCGGACGGCGTCGATGTACATCCGGTCGTAGGCCTCGATCTGCCGGCCGGCGTACCGCTGGCGGAAGTCCTGGTCGATCCGCTCCGCCAGCGACAGCCGGCGGTCGAAGTTGGACGGCGAGAGATAGGCGGGCCGGGCGACGTTCTCGAGGCCCCGGTCCGGATCGGCCAGCGGCACCGGAGTGACCGCGGGGTCGAGAAAGCCGCACCCCGGGTGCTCGTTGCCGTTGCCCACGAGCACGTACCCGGGCAGGTCGCGGCTGCGTTTGCCGAGCACGTGGACGGCCCAGGAGCCGAAGGACGGATGCACGACGCTGGCGAGCTGCGGGTAGCTCGTCCGCATCAGGTACGTGCCCTGCTCGTGGGCACCGGTCTCGGTGGTGAGCGAGCGGACCACCGCGAGCCGGTCGGCCAGGCCCGCGAGCCGTGGCACGTGCTCCCCGAAGGCGACGCCCGGCAGCCTCGTGGCGATCGCCTTCGTCTCACCCTGCTCCTCGCGGCCGGGCTTGGGGTCGAAGGTGTCGATGTGGCTCATCGCCCCGCGCATCATCAGGTAGATGACGTTCACTCCCCCGCCGCTGCCCGATGCCGCATCGGCCGCGGCGAGTCGTCCGGCGATCGTGTCGAGCACCGTGAGCCCGAAGGCAGCCCGGGCGGCGCCGCCGAGCAGGGAGCGGCGGGCGATCCGGTCGTCGGATCCGAGGATCGGCAGCATGGGGTCACCTACTGGATGAAGAGGAACTCACGGGTGTTGAGGAGCGCCCAGGCGAGGTTGCCGCAGCCCGTCGCGGGGTCGCCGGCCATGACTTCGTCGATGGCGGCCTGCCGATCGGCCTCGTCCGGCCTCCGGGCGAGCACGCTCAGAAAGATCACGTCCACCGCCTCGTCGGGCTCGCGCTCCATCACCGTCTCGTAGACCACCGAGCCCTCCTCGAGCATCGCGTGGGTGATCGGGCCGTTGAGCATCGCCAGGATCTGCGGCATCGTCGGCACGGTCCGCCCGCCCTCGATCACCTCGCGGTCGCTCTGGCCGAACTGCCGGAGGAAGTGCCCCAGCGGCAGCGGCGTGGGCATCTCGCTGGCCTTCATCAGCCACTGACCACGGTAGCCGCAGGTCTGGGTGAGCCGCCGCTGGGTCGGCCCGGGGGCGAAGCGGGCGGCGAAGCGGTCGAACTGCCGCTCAACGTCGTCGATCGAGGCGGTCCGCAGGTCGATGCCGGCCACCTCCGCGACCTCGGCCACGGTCGGCCGCTGCACGCTCCACGGGTTCCGGGCGACGAGACCCACGATGGAGTCCCAGATCTGCTCGGCCGTCATCCGCCGCAGCGCAGGCCCCGCGAAGCGGAAGGGCTCGGCCGCCGTCGGGTCGTGGATCACCGCCCGCCGCTGGTAGGCCGATGTCGAGACGAGCACGCGGACGTATTCACGAAGGTCGAAGTCGAGCCGGAGCACGAGGTCGGTGAGCTGTTCCAGCAGCTCGGGGTCGCTCGCGGGATTCTCCTCCCGGAAGTCGTCCACCGGCTCGACGAGCCCGACCCCCATCACCTTCTTCCAGAGCCGATTCGCGATCGTGCGGGCGAACTGGCGGTTGGACCGCGACACGACCCAGGCGGCGAACTGTTCGCGGCCGTCGGCGTTGCGAACCGTGGCCGGCGCGGTGCCCCAGAGGAGTTCCGGCTCGACCTCTTCCAAGGGCTTGGCGTCGTCGTACTGGTAGTCGTGCGGGAGCTTGAGCGGAGCGGCGTGGTAGCTCACCACGGTCGCGTTGGCCTGGATGAACTGGGTGAGGGCCCCCGCCTTCTTCCCCTTCGCCTCCCGGGCGTCCCTGAGCAGCGACCGCACCTCGGGCGGCGGCACCGGGCGGGCCTCCTTGCCCGGCTTGGGCTGCCGCATCCCGGCGTTCAGCCGCGTCCGCGTGCCCGCGGTGAAGGCGGCGAGTTCGTAGAACTGGTGCTGCGTCCAGTGGTCGAAGGGATGGTCGTGGCACTGCGCGCAGCCGATCTGCGTGCCGAGCAGCACGCGGACCGTGTTGTCGACGTAGGGCAGCGGCATCCCGTCGTCGCGGAGTTGGAAGCCGACCGCCGGATCCTCCCAGGTCAGGCCGTCGGCCGTCAGCATCTCGTGCACCCACTCGTCGTACTTCCGGTTGGTGCGGATCGAATCCTTGACCCAGGCCAGGTACGGCTCGAGCACGAGGTTCCGCTGGGGCCGCTCGGCGAGCCGCAGCACGTCGGCCCAGTAGTTGTAGAAGTGACTGACATAGTCGGGGCTCGCCAGGAGCGTCTCGATCAGCTCGTCCCGCTTCGCCGACGAGGGGTCCTCGAGGAACGTCGTCGTCTCGGCGTAGGTCGGAATCCGCCCCGCGAGCTCGAGGTGGATGCGGCGAACGAAGGCCGCGTCGTCGAGCGGCGGCGAGGGCTCGACGCCGTGCTCCCGCCAGCGCCGGGCGAGAGCCTCGTCGATGGCCGCCGCCTCGCGGGCGACCCGGTCGCGACGCTTTGCGTCGATGCGGGCGACCTCCATCACCGGCCCTGCAGCCGGGGCCGTCACGGCGGGAGGCAGTCCGCCCGCTTGCGGCCGCGGCCGCTGTCGGGCGGACCTCCCCGGCGCCGCGGCGACCGCGACCGCCGCCATCACCACCACCGCTCCGAAAACCCGCGGCGCGACGACCCAGTGCATGCCCATGCTCGATCCCCGAAGGAACGGTTCGCGACTCTGGAGTGACGCTGGGTTGAAACGTGGTGCTCGTCGGGCGACGAGGCCGGAGCACCCGCTCCGGATTCAACGGCAACGATTCCGAAAGGTTCCGCAGGAGCCCACCCGGGCCGAGTCTAGCGATCCGAGGCCCGCGACCCAACCGCGGCCACGGCATCGAGATCGGCCGCAGTCGGCGCCCGCCCCCTGGCCCGGGCCAGGGCCAGCCGGCACCAGGCATCGGCGGAAGGGAGCGTCGCGTCGTCGGCGACCGCGTCGGCATGGTGGGCCACCGCCAGCACACTCACCGCATCGCGAACCGCGGCCGACAGCAGCCCCACCTCGAGCTGCCGCTCGGCGAGCCCACGGCCGTGACGCCGGATCGCGCGATCGATCCCCACCGCCAGCCTCGCCAGGTGCCCGCGGGCCCGGGCCGCGTGGCGGCGCAGCCGCCGGTCGAGGATCGCGGCGTCGCCACCGGTCGATCGCGACGCCGTCGCCGTTCGCCAGGCCAGCCATCCTCCGGCCCTCCGCCAGCCGGCCGCCGAGCCACCATCGAGAGCGGCGAGTGGATGGGCCTTTGCCAGGCCCTTGAAGAGCGCGAGCCCGAGCAGGTCGCTCTCCCCCTCGTAGACCGTGACCGCGAAGTGGTCGTGGAGCGAGTCGCCGAGCGGGTGGCCGACGAGGAAGGCACGGCCGCCGTGCACGCCGAGCGCGTCGATCGCCGCATCGCGAACGCAGTGGCTGGCGAGCACCTTCGCCGTGATGGCCTCCCACTCACCGCTCTGGCCGGCGTCGATCGCGGCGGCCGCCCACGCGGCGAGCGCCTCGCAGGCGGTGATCGAGGCGGCGATCCTGCCGAGCCGCCCCTGGATCAGCTGCCGCGACGCGATGGGCCGGCCCCAGGTGACGCGGCGCCTCGCATGCTCGCAGGCCTGGGCGAGCAGGATCCGCAGCGTGCCGGCCGCCTGGGCGGCGAGCGTGACGCGACCGCGATTGAGCCCGTGCCACACGATCCGCAGCGGATCGCCCGCCGGACCGGGATCGAGCACGTCGCGGGGGTCGATCTCGAAACCGGTGAACTCGAGCGCCGCGTTGTGGCCATGCCTGAGGGGATGCAACGCATATCGACGCAGGCGGAACGACGGCGTGTCGGCGGCCGGCAGACGGACGAGCACGACGGCCGGTCGGCCGTCGCGAACCGCAAGCACCTTCACGAGCCGCCCATGGGTGGCGCCCGTGATGAACATCTTGGTGCCGGTGAGCAGCAGCCGGCCGTCGCGGTGCTCGAGCCGGCTCGCGATCCGCGCCAGGTCGCAGCCCGCATCGGGCTCCGTGGCGGCGAAGATCGAGAGCGGCCGGCCGGCGGCGAGCTCCGGCAGCAGCCTCGACCGCTGCTCGGGCGAGCCGAACCCGGTGAGGGCGGAGATCGCACCGATCGACGAGTGCACGGCGAGCGTGCCGGCCGCCGTGGGCACGTTCGCCGCCAGCCGCGTGATCGCGCGGGCGAGATCGAGCATCGAGCCGCCCGCGCCGCCGCTCTCCTCGGGCACCGCGACGCCCCAGAGGCCCGCGTCGCCGAGCGACTGCTCGGCCTCCGCCGAGAACGTGCCGAACGGCGGCGGCGGCGGATCGGCCAGCGGCGCCGGCTCGTGGCTTCCGGACGGCACCGCCTCGTAGAGCCTGTGGCTCCCACGCAGCCGGTCGATCTCCGCTTCCGAGCGTTCGAGCACCGCCTCGATCCGGTCGGGCAGAGGTTCAGCCGACCGTGCCGCCGCCTCCGCGAAGCCACCGGTGTGGCCATGCCAGAGGGCCGCTGCGATCCACGACCTCCGTGCACTCGTCATCGACGTCTCCATCGCGGCCCCTCGATCGCGGTCGCGTCGCCGTTCGCCCGCCTCCACCGCCTGCCGGACGCGATCACGATAATGCTCCTCGATGGCCCCGCGCTTCGGCTTGAGCGAGGCCGTCGCCTCGCCGTGGGCCGCGTCGAACGCCCGCTCCACGATCACGAACGTCCGCGTTCGCCATGGCCGTGGCAGGCCAGCCTGCCGCCTCGCCAGACGCCGCGCCAGCCAGGCAACGACCCGCGGATGACGCACCGCCTGCCGACGGCTCGCCACGCGAATCCCCATCCGCCTGATGGCGGCGCGGAGCACGCCGGGCTCCGGGACGACGATCGCGGCCGGACGCGACAAGCCCGCCCCGACCACGCACACCTGCGCCACCGCGTCGTCCTCGGCGAGCGCCCGCTCGACCACCGCCGCCGGCACCTTCACGCCCGTCGCCAGCGCGAGCGTGTCGCCGAGCCGGCCGGTGATCCGCACGTGACCGTCCTCCTCGATCTCCGCGAGGTCGCCCGTCTCCAGCCAGTCGCCGCCGCCGGCCGGAGCCGGGGCCCCGGGGGGAGCGAGCACTCCGATCGCCCGCGCCGGCGTTCTCACGAGCAGCTGGCCGCGGGTGGCGGGCCGGTCGTCGATCCGCAGCTCGACGCCGGGCACGGGCGGCCCCACGGTACCGACCCGGGCGATCCTCGGATTCGCAAGCGCGACCACGGGGCCGGCCTCGGCGAGCCCATAGCCGTCGAGGAGCGGCAGGCCGCGGGCGGCGAAGAACTCGGCCGTCCGCCGCCGCAGCGGTCCGCCGCCCGAGATGCACACCCGCACCTCACCCCCGAGGGCCGCCGCGAGATCGGCGATCCGGCCATCCGCCACGCCGCGCTCGAGCCGCTCGAAGAATGCCGGCACCCCGAGGATCACCGTCGGGGGAAGCGTGCGGCAGGCGTCGAGCACGCGGGTGCGGTCGCGGACGACGTTCAGGCAGCCGCCGCGAACGAGCGCCGTGCCGAGGTCGCCGGTGAGAGCGAGCGAGTGCGAGAGCGGCAGCCACGACAGCCGCACGTCTCGCGGGTCGTCGAGAAACACCGCGGCCGCCGCGACCGCATTGGCGGCGCGCGTCCGCTGCGAATGCATCACGCCGTGCGGCGTGCCGGTCGTGCCCGAGGACAGCAGGATCGTGCAGCAGGCGTCGGGCTCGGCCTCCCCGGCGAATCGCTCGACGCGGTCGAGGACCTTCCCTGGATCCGCGGCCAGGCCCCGCCAGGCGGCGCTGCCAAGCCCGTGACCGGCCACGTCGAGCGTGATCCGCCCCGGCACATCGCGCGAAGCGAGTCCGGACACCGCCCCGGAAAGGACGACGCCGCGGGCGTCGAGCCACGCCACCTGCTCGAGCAACTCCCGGCGGGAGGCGTCGGCGTGGAGCGGCACGTGCACCAGGCCGGAGAGCACGCACGCGAGATCGACGATCAGCCAGTCCGGAGCGTGCGGGCCGAGGTGCGCGACCCGGTCGCCGCGGCGGACCCCCGCCGCCGCGAGCGCGTCGGCGAGGTGCACGGCGGCGGCGGTCACCTCCCCCCACGTCCACGACCGCGGTCGGCCGTCGGGGTCGGCGGCCGCCGCGAGCCCGTCGACGATCGCGGTGCGGTCGAAGGCTTCGACAACCAGCTTCCCGACGAGCGCGACGAGCGTGTCGGGCATCGCTGCGTCCGCCAGCAGACCGCGGTGGGGGAGAGCCGTCGGGAGAGTCATCGGCCGGCCCGCTCGAAGAGGACCGCGATGCCCTGGCCGAGGCCGATGCACATCGTGGCCAGCCCGTACCGTCTTCCGCCGTCGCGCAGGGCGTGCAGCAGCGTGGTGGCGATCCTCGCGCCGCTCGCACCGAGCGGATGGCCGATCGCGAGCGAACCGCCACGGACGTTGACCCGGGCCGGGTCGAGGCCGAGCTCGTCGATGCAGTGCAGGGCCTGCGCTGCGAAGGCCTCGTTGAGCTCCACCAGATCGATGTCGGCGAGGGTGATTCCCCGTGCGGCCGGACGGCCGAGCAGCTTTCGTGTCGCCAGGATCGGCCCCGTGCCCATCGCCGACGGCGGCACGCCGACCACCGCCGTGGCGACGACGCGGGCCAGCGGCGCGAGACCCTGCCGGCCGGCCTCCGCCTCCGACATCACGAGCAGCGCCGCGGCGCCATCGCTCAGCGGGGCGCTCGTGGCGGCGGTGATCGTGCCGAGCTTCGGCAGGAAGGCGGGCTCGAGCGCCGCCATCGCCTCGAGGCTCGTGTCGCCGCGGATCGACTGGTCGCGCACGACCTCGACGAGTCCGCCTGCCTCGTCGTGACCGGTGACGGCCACGATCTCGTCGGCAAAGAGCCCCGTCGCGGCCGCCCGCGTCGCCTTGTCGTGGCTCGCCAGCGCGAACTCCTCCTGCCGGCGGCGATCGATGCCGTGGGCCGCCGCCAGATGCTCGGCCGTCAGGCCCATCGAAAGCACCCCGCGGCTGGACCGGGCGAAGGCCCGCGGATGGATGTCGATCGCGGAATCCATCGGCAGGTGGTGCATGTGCTCCACGCCGCCGACGACCTGCACGTTCTCGGCTCCCGCGGCGATGGCGTGGCAGGCCTGGGCGAGCGACTGGAGCGACGAGCCGCAGAGCCGGTTCACGGTCGTGGCGGCGGCCGTGAACGGCAGGCCGGCCAGAAGCGCGACGGTGCGGGCGACGTTGCCGCCGAGTTCGCCGCGCTGCTGTGTCGCCCCGAGAACGACGTCTTCGATCGACCGCGGATCGACGCCGCTGCGTTCCACGACGGCCCGCACCACGGCGGCCGCAAGCTCGTCGCCGCGGACGTGGCGAAACAGGCCCTTCGCGGGATGCGCGCGGCCGATCGCCGTACGGCAGCAGGCCACCACTACCGGGGTCGTGGCGGGATCAGGCTCGGTGTCGGGGGTGCGGGCGGCCATCGATCGACGACGAATCACTCCGTGAAGGGCCGACCGCTCGCCGCGTGCGCGAGGAGCCGGTCGACGGGACGCATCCGCGGACCGAGATCGGCGAGGGGCTCGAGACGGCGGATCACCTCCGCGGCGCCGAGGGAATCGCCCCAGGCGAGCAGGCCGCCGCGGAAGGCCGGAAAGCCGAGCGCGTGGATCACGCCGAGGTCGACGTCGGCAGCGTCGCGGACGAGCCGCTCGTCGAGCACGCGGAGGGCCTCGAGCAGCATCGGCAGGAAGAGCCGGTCGACGATGGTGCGGTCCGAAGACTCCCGCGGCGGATGCGCGTAGCGGGCGATGATCTCGGCGGCCTTCTCATCGGCGGCGACCACCCTGGCATGCTGGCCCGCCTCGGAGTGGCGGTAGAAGCCGGCGCCGCTCTTGCGGCCGAGACGGCCCGCCTTGACGAGCGCGGGAATCACCGGCGAGGCCTCGATCCGGTCGCCGAAGGCGGCGCTGAGCACCAGGCCCGCGTAGAAGGCGGTGTCGAGCCCGACCATGTCGTAGAGCTCGATCGGTCCGAGCGGCATCCCGAAGCCGCGGGCCACGCGGTCGATGCGGCCCGCGGGCACGCCCTCCCGCAGCAGCTCGCCCGCCTCGTGCAGGTAGGGCATCAGGATCCGGTTGACGAGAAACCCGGGGCTGTCGTTCACGACCACCGGCACCTTGCCGAGCCGCTTCGCATGGGCCACCACGGCGGCCACCGTGCGGTCGCTCGTGGCCGGGCCGCGGACCACCTCCACGAGCATCATGCGGCGGACCGGATTGAAGAAGTGCATGCCGCAGAAGCGGGACGGATCGGTGAGCCCCGCGGCGAGCCGCCCGACGGGATTCGTGGACGTGTTGGTGGCGATCACCGCCTCCGGACCCGCGACCTGCTCGATCTCCGCGAGCACCCGTTGCTTGACGTCCGGCCGCTCCGTGACGCTCTCGATCACGAGGTCGGCCCCGGCGATCGCGGCCAGCGTGGTGGCCGACCTCAGGCGAGCCGCGTGGCCGAGGGCCACCGCCGGATCGGCCCGGCCGGAACCGCGGTCCCACGCGGCCTCGTCGACGATCGTGGGCACGGCCGCCACGAGGGCGGCCGGATCGATGTCGACCAGCATGAGCGGGAAACCGGAGCGGAGATGCCGGGCGGCGATCCCGCTGCCCATGATGCCGGCACCCACCACCGTCGGCTTCGAGACCACGGGTGCCGAGGCGGCCGCGGCGGCGTCGCCGATGCCGGAGTCGCGGCGGTTGCGGTCGCCGATCGTGAACACGCGGAGCAGATTGCCGGCGACGGGCGTGGCCGCGAGCCGGGCGAACGTCTGCGACTCGATCCGCGCCGCGGCGGCCGCATCGACCGAGGCGCCGGCGAGGATCGTCTGGAGGATGGCCGGCGGAGCCGGATAGTGACCGCCCGTGCGGCCGAGGATCACGGCGGCGGTCGTCGACTCGAGGAAGTCTCGCTCGGCCGGATCGATCGCGACGGGGGCCGCCATGACCGCACGCCGCCGGGCCACGGCCCCGTCGGCGGTGCGGGCTGCAAGCAGACGACGGGCAGACTCCACGGCCATCTCCGCCGGCACGCAGGCATCGACCAGCCCGAGCCGGACCGCCAGCGCCGCGTCGACGCTCTCGCCCGAGGCGGCCAGTTCGATCGCGGGCCCGACGCCGATGAGCCGTGGCAGCCGGACGGTGCCGCCCCAGCCGGGCAGCAGGCCGAGCTTCACCTCGGGCAGTCCCAGCTGTGTGTGGGGTTCGGGCGTCGCGATCCGCAGATCGCAGGCGAGCGCGAGCTCGAGCCCGCCACCGAGGCAGGCGCCGTCGATGACCGCAGCGGTCGGGAACGATTCCGCGAGCCGGGCGAAGAGCCCCCGGCCACGATCGCAGGCCTCGATGATCGCCGCCTCACCGAGCCCACGGATCTCGGCAAGCCGGCCGAGATCGGCACCGGCGAAAAAGCTCCCTGGCCTCGCGGACCGGAGCACGACGCCCGGCGGCCCTGCCGCGGCGAGTTCGTCGAGGACGGCGGAGAGTTCCTCGACCACCCGCGGCGTGATCACGTTGTGCCGGTGGTCGGGCACCAGGAACGACAGCACCACGAAGCCGTCCGCGGTCCGCTCGACCGCCAGCGTGCGGTGTTCCCCTGCGATCGCGGTCATTTCGGGGTGGTTCCGCCGGTTTCGCTTGCCTGGGGCGTGAAAACCGCTAGTGTATCGGCAGTTTTCGGCGGCCACAGGCCGTCGCGCCGCGGTCACACGGAGGTCGACACCGTTCATGACGTTCCCCGGCCACACCCCGAAGGCAGCGGCGGGCAGCGACCGCGACACGTCCCCGTGGCGATCGCCGGCCGGCGCGGCCCTCACATGGATCGCCCTGGTCGCCATCGCCGTTGCCGGCCGGGCTTGGCAGCCGACGTGGCACGGCGAGCCGCTCTGGCACGCCACGCCGCTGGCTGGAGTCGCCCTCGCGGCCGGGTTCGTGTTCCCAAACGCGGTCGTCGCGGCCAGCGTGCCGCTGGTCGCGCTCGCGATCGGCAACCTCGCTCTGCCGGGCTACGGCAGCCTCGCAATCGCGGCAGTGGTCTACGCAGCCACGGCGTGGCCGGTGCTGCTCGGCACCGCGGGTATTCTCGGCCGCTCACGGCCACGATGGATGGCGGTGATCGGCGGCAGTCTCGCCACATCGCTCGTGTTCTTCCTGTCCACGAACCTCGCGCACTGGGCGTTCCGGTCCGACTACCCTCACACCGCGTCGGGCCTCGCGGCCTGCTTCGCGGCGGCGCTGCCGTTCCACCGGTGGATGCCCGTCGGCGACGTGGCGTGGACCCTGGCGGTCTTCGGGCTCCTCGCGGCCGTTCAGGCGGTCGCCGATGCCACCGCGGGCCGCCGGCTGCATCCGCAGCCTGTTTCGACGCGGACGCTTGACTGACCGGAAAACCGGTCGAGAATGCCTCGTGCCTCGGATGTCGGCCTTCTTCGTGATGGCCGCATTCGCTCCCGCGGGAATGGCGGAATTGGCAGACGCGCCAGGTTGAGGGCCTGGTGGTAGTAATACCGTGCAGGTTCAAGTCCTGTTTCCCGCACTTCCCTGGTCTCTCACCGTGGCAGCCGGCCTCCGGGTCTCATGAGCACGAACCCCGATCCCTCGCCCGCGGAGCCGGTGGACCCCGCCGGTCACGACGCGGCCTCCGCGCCGCGACGCATCCCGATCGGCACGCAGCGGCCGGGCGTCGCCGCACCGTCGCTGGCTCAGAGGTACCAGTACATCGCCCCCGCGGCGCCGCCGCCGGCCGGCGACGATGCCGCCGCGTCGCAGGCCGGTGCCGAGCAGGCCGCACCGGCGACGACGCCACCCGGTCCCGCCGACACGACCGAAGGCCGCGGCCCCCGCGATGGCGGTCGTGGACGACGCGATCGGCGAAGGGATGACAAGTCGCGGTCGTTCGCCGACGTGCTGCCACCGGCCAGGCGTGTCGCTGTTCCCAACATTCGCGGCGGCCTCGACGACGATCTCGAGGCCGACTTCGAGGCGGCGCTCGAGGGCGTGGCGATCGACGACCTGCTCACGGCCGGCGTCACGGCCAAGGCTGAGGCTCCGATCGACCCGGGCACACGCGTGATGGCGACCGTGCTCTCGGTCGGCCCCGACACGGCGTTCTTCGATCTGGGGGGCCGCCGGCAGGGTGCGATGAAGCTCGCCGGGCTGCTGGATGCGGGCGTCGACATCCCGGCCGTCGGCGAGTCGATCGAGGTCGCGGTCGGCGGCCGCAACGACGAGGACAACCTCTACGACGTCGCGCTGGCCAACCGTGCCGTGGCCGTCGAGGACTGGTCGCAGATCCAGGCCGGCATGGTGGTCGAGGCCCGCGTCACCGCGGCCAACAAGGGCGGCCTCGAGTGCGAGGTCGCCGGCCTCCGCGGCTTCATGCCGGCGAGCCTGGTGAGCACCTGGCGGATCGAGAACCTCGAGGAGATGGTCGGCCAGACCCTCGAGAGCCTGGTCACCGAAATCGTGCCCGAGGCCCGCCGGCTCGTCCTTTCCCGCCGGGCAGTGATCGAGAAACTGGCGGCCGACGCCAAGGCGAAGCTCCTCGAAACCCTCGAGCCGGGTGCCGAGATGGACGGCATCGTCCGCTCGGTTCGTGAGTTCGGGGCGTTCGTGGACATCGGCAACGGGGTCGAGGGCCTGATCCACGTCAGCGAACTCTCGTGGGATCGTGTGGCCAGCGCAGGCGACGTGCTCAAGGCAGGCGACAAGGTCCGCGTGGTCGTCAAGAAGATCGATCCGCAGACCGGCAAGATCGGCCTCTCGGCCCGCGACCTGATCGAGAGCCCGTGGAAGCGGGCAGGCGACAAGTACCACGTGGGCGCGACCGTGAAGGGCGTGGTCAGCCGGATCGCGCAGTTCGGCGCCTTCGTGAAGCTCGAGCCGGGCGTCGAGGGCCTGGTGCACATCTCGGAACTCGCCACCCGCCGGATCCGCAGCGTGAGCGACGTGGCCCGCGAGGGACAGCAGGTGGAGTGCCGCGTGATCGCGGTCGATCCCGACGAGCAGCGGCTCTCGCTCTCGATCAAGGCGCTCGCCCCGGCTCCGGCGGCGAAGGAGCAGGTCGTCGCCGACGAACCGGAGGCCGAGGAGCCCGAGGCGCCGCCGCCGGTGGCGAAGAAGCGGAACGTGCCGCTCAAGGGCGGCACGGGCGGCAACCAGTCGCAGGGCGAGAAGTTCGGCCTGCGGTGGTGAGATCGGCAGGCCGTCAGCCGCCGATCGTGCTCTTCCCCATCCAGGCCACGAGCGGTTCGGGCACCGTGACCGTGCCGTCGGCGTTCTGGTGGTTCTCGAGGATGGCGATGATGGCCCGGCTGATGGCCACCGCCGTGCCGTTGAGCGTGTGGACGAAGTGCGTCCCCTTCTCGCCGGGCTTTCGGTAGCGAAGCGCCAGCCGACGCGACTGGTAGTCGGTGCAGTTGGAGGTGCTCGTCACCTCGCCCCACTCGCCCGCCTCGCCGCGGCCCGGCATCCAGGCCTCGAGGTCGAACTTCCGGTAGGCCGGGCCGCCGAGGTCGCCCGAGGCCGTGTCGATCACGCGATAGGGAATGCCCAGGCCGTCGAAGATCCGGCACTCGAGGTCGAGCAGGTGATCGTGCATCGCCTCGCTGGCCTCGGGAAGCGTGAACGCGAACATCTCGACTTTCGTGAACTGGTGCACGCGGTACAGCCCGCGGGTGGCTCGCCCGTGGGCACCAGCCTCGGTGCGGAAGCAGTGGCTGATGCCGCAGAGCTTCAGCGGCAGCTCGCCCGCCTCGAAGATCCGCTCGTGAAACGCACCGCCGAGCGTGATCTCGGCGGTGGCGATCAGCGACAGGTCGGAGTCGTTGATCGAGTAGATCTGCGTCTCCGGGCCGCGTGGCATGAAACCCGTGCCCTCGAGGATCGTGTCCCGGGCCAGATCGGGGGTGGTCATCACCGTGAATCCCTCCTTCATGAGGAGGTCGACGGCATACCGCTGGAGGGCGAGTTCCAGGAGCACGCCGTCGCCGGTGAGAAAGTAGAAGCCATGGCCGGCGACCCGGGCTCCCGCCTCGAAGTCGAACAGCTTCAGGCGGCCGCCGACGTCGACGTGATCGAGGGGCTTGAAGTCGAACGCCCGCGGAGTGTGACGGCCGCGACGGACCTCGACGGCGGCGTCTTCGCCCCCCACCGGCGCCGACGGATGCGTGAGGTTGGGCACCGCCCGAAGGATCGCATCGGCCTCCGCCACGATCTCGGCCGACTTCGCCTCGAGCGCCGAAATCTCCTCGCGGAGCCGGCGGCCCTCGGCCTTCTTCGCCTCTCGCTCGGCGGCGTCGGCCGCCTTGCCGATCGACTTGCTCACCTGCGCGGACGCGGCGTTCAGCCGGTCGATGTCGGCCTGGAACTGCCGGCGAAGCTTGTCGAGGGCGGCGAACTTCACCACGTCGGCGGTGGATCCGCGTGCCCGGCAGTTGGCGGCGACGAGATCGGTGTTGTCGGCGACGAAGCGGCGGTCGAGCACGGCGGACTCCGGCTTGATTGGAACGGCGACGCGAACCGTGAACGACCGCGGCTCGGCGTCTATACTCGAGGGGCGTTCGCAGGGGGAACGCTCCTCGGGACAGGAGTTTGCCAGACCGATGCCCGCCTCCGCCAGTGCCGTCGCCGAGCCAGCCGGCGCCACCGCGCCTCGGGAGGACAACCGTCCCAAGCGGCAGCCGCGATACCACGTGGTGCTCTGGAACGACGACGACCACACCTACCAGTATGTGATCGCCATGCTGCGGCAGCTCTTCGGCCATCCGACGGATCGCGGCTTCCAACTCGCCAAGCGGGTCGATCGCGACGGCCGCGTGATCGTGCTGACGACGACCCGCGAGCATGCGGAACTCAAGCGGGACCAGATCCACGCCTTCGGCGCCGACCGCCTCCTCGCCCGTTCGGCGGGCTCGATGTCGGCGTCGATCGAGCCCGAGCCCGACGCCGGATAGAGCCGGTCAGCGACGGAGCCCGTCGGGCATGACCGCGATGGCCGTCGCCCGGACGTTGGCCACCGGAAACCGTGCCTTCCACGCCCGAGGATGGAGCTGCACACGGACGCGTTCCGCCGTCCCGGGTGCCGCCGTCGCAGCGGATGCGATGGCAGCGGCGAACGGCTCCGCAGGCGGATCGTGCCAGCGGCTGCGTCGAAACTCGACGAGCTCACCGCCATTCAGGGCGTAGATCGAGACCAGGGCGACCATGAGACCAGCGGCCACCGTGCGGCGGGAGACCGTGCGTCCGCGCAGCCCCGCGGACACGGCCACACAGACCGCCACCACGACCAGGAGGGAGGTGCCGTAGTAGTAACGATCGAGCATCGACGTGCCGTAATGGTCGAGGACGAGCGTGAGCCCCGGCCGGGCGGCCACGGTCGCGACCGCCGCATAGGCGGCGACCGCCGCCGTCGCGACGACGACGGCGCGCTCCCTCCGGGCCTCGGCCGTGAGCCACCACGCCAGGCCCACGAGCCCTGCCACCGATGCCACGGAGACCACGTCGTGCAGCCGCCCGTACCACGGAAACACGAGCGGAAAGAGGATCGGCCTCGCGACCATGGCCTCGACCAGTTCGTCGACGCGGGGGCTCTCGTTCAGGAAGGGGCTCGGACGCGGCTCCAAAAGCGCCATGCCCGACACGAAGGCCGCGAGCGCGGTTCCGAGCACCACCGCACTGCGTGCCGAAGCACTGCCACGAGCGACGGCAAGGGGATCGGCTCCGGCCCGCCACATCCGCCAGCCGCGGAGGGCGTAGTCGACCGCGACCACCGGGTAGCACAGCGGATTCGTGGTCGCGCACAGGAGCACGCCGGCATCCGCGGCCACGATCCGCCAGGGGCGGCCCCGATCCGCCGTGCGCCTCCAGACGAGGAGGCAGGTGCAGAGGCAGAGCATGCCGTAGCCGATGTTGCTCAGCCTGCCGAGGATCTCGAAGGATGAGTTGCCCAGGGGCATGAAGATCACGAGCCCCCAGAGGAGGGCCCGGGCGGGCGGGTTGAGCCAGCGACGCAGGAGGACCACGCACCCCGCCGCGAGCGTCGCATAGAAGGTCATCGCCAGCACCGAGACGAACTGCGGGAGGTGCGCGAGCGACTCGCCGAACACCAGCGTGTTCAGCGACTTTGCCGTCTGGAGCAGAATGATGTTGAGGGCCACGAAGTAGGGCGTCTCGCCCCCCTTCGCGTGAACCATCGTGTGCCAGAAGCCCTGATTGAAGAGCCTGGCCATCCAGAGCCCGTCCTCGGTGTAGAGCGTCGGCATGA
>CAIKWU010000356.1 GCA_903831155.1 uncultured Planctomycetaceae bacterium
CATGCTGTCGCTGGGGGGCATCCTCGGCGGCATGCTGGTGGCCCGCGACGGGCTGGGTCGCTGGCTGTGGCCGATGGCGCTGGCGATCAACCTTCCGAATCTCGCGTATGTGTGGCTGGCGGCGGCCCAGCCCGAAAGCCTGTGGGCAATCTCGCTTGCGGTGGGGCTCGAGCAGTTTGGCTACGGATTCGGTTTCACGGCCTACATGGTGTACTGCATGGTGATCGCCCGGGGCCAACATCAGACTGTGCATTACGCCCTCTGCACAGGCTTCATGGCCGCTGGCATGATGCTCCCCGGCATGGCAAGCGGCTGGATCCAGGAGCAGGTGGGGTATCCGATGTTCTTCGCGCTGGTGATGGCGGCCACGGTGCCGGGCCTGATCGCCACCGCGTTCATCCCGCTCGACGCGAGCGAGGGAAGGAGAAAGGTTTCATGAACAGCGATGTGGGTCAGCTGCTCCTGGTCGGGGTGCCCGGGCCGGTGCTCGACGCCGACACCGCCGCGATGCTCCGGCGGGTGCAGCCGGGCGGCTTCATCCTCTTCGGCCGCAACGTCCAGTCGCCCGAGCAGGTGCGACAACTGGTCGACGACCTCCGCGACCTCTCCGCCGTGGAGCCCGTGATCACGATCGACCAGGAGGGGGGCCGCGTGTCGCGGCTGCGGCTGATCGGCGAGGAACCGCCGAGCGCGCAGCAGTTCCGCGACAAGGGCGACGCGGCCCTCGTGCGGCGGCACGGCGATCTGACGGCCCGCCTGCTGCGGCTCTTCGGCTTCAACCTCGACCTCTGCCCCGTGCTCGACATTTCGTTCGACGACGAGGCGGCGAACTCGCTGCGGGGCCGCTGCTACGGGCGGAGCGTGGCCGAGGTGATCTCGCTGGCCGGCGAGTTCAACGCCGCGCTCCGCGGCGGAGGCATCCTCAGCTGCGGCAAGCACTTTCCCGGCTATTCGATGGCCGGCGAGGACCCACACTACGGCTTTCCCTCGGTGGCCCGGTCGCGGGCGAATCTCGAGGCCCACGAACTGGCCGTGTTCCGCCACTTCGTGCCGCTCGTCGATTCCATGATGATCGGCCATGTGCACTACCGGGCGCTCGAACACGACGTCCGGCCCGCCTCGCTCTCGCCCGCGATGGTCACGGGGCTGCTCCGCGAGGAGATGGGATTCCAGGGCCTCGTGATGACCGACGACCTCGACATGGGGGCGATCCTCAACACCGGCTCGTTCGACGACACGCTCGCGCTGGCGCTTGCGGCGGGCAACGACCTGCTCATGATCTGCCACCGCGTGGAACTTCTCGAGCAGGCCCGCGCGGTGCTCCACGCGCAGCCCTCGGGCCTTCGCGACGCCGCCCTCTCCCGCGTGGTGGCGTTCAAGTCGAAGATGCAGCCGCCCGCTGCGTGGTCGCGGCCGGCGTTCGACGCGATCAACCGCGAGATCTGGGACCTGCGGGTGGCGGTGCTCGGCGAAGAGCCGGCCCGCGAGCGGAGCGCGGAGACCGGCAGCCGCTCCCCGGTGGAGCGGTACTGACCGACCTGGCTCACCGGGCGATCGGTGCGGTCGGCGGAGGTCGCGGTCATGCGATGCCCTTCCGACGCCTACGGGCTCGAGCCCTTCGCCGGTGCTGGCGGCGGGTGGCGTCGCGGCAACTATGCAGCGAACGCGGGGCCGGGCGTGTTCTACCCGAGTACGGTCGGTGAGCAGGAGCTGCGAATCGTCAATACGGTGTTCGTAGAGTCGTCGGGCGTACTGTCCAACAACCACGGACAGTATTCGTCTCCCACCAGTCCGCGGGGCGTGATGTCGGCCACCAGTCGCGTGGTGTTCGCGAAGGTGTCCGATGGCACCTCACGGACCATCCTGCTCGATGAGGTGCGGGCTGGCACGGACCCGTCGGATCTCCGTGGCACCTGGGCGATGGGGCAGGTCGGAGCGAGCATCGTGGGGGCGTGCACGTCTGCCTCGTTGACGGCAGCGTGCATTGGCTCGGCGACGACATTGATCGCGGCGTCTACCAGCTGATGCACTCGCGGGATGATGGTGTTTTCGACGCTGCCTGGTCGCCGTGAGGGCTGCTGGCCGGCGTGGCTCTTGCGGCGGCATGCACGTGAGTTCGGTGCCGCTTCGCGGGCTCACTCGCTCGGGCCGGCGGCCGCGACTTCGCTGGTCACCGAGTCGAGATACTGGCGGAAGTTGTGGGCGAAGAGGCCCGCGAGCTTTCGGGCCGTGACGTCGTACGCCGCCTTGTCGGCCCAGGTGTTCCGCGGCACGAGCACTTCGAGCGGCACGCCCGGGCAGGCTGTGATCGCGTCGAGCCCGAAGACGTCGTCGGCCTCCGCGGGCGCCGATCGCAGCTCGCCCGAGTGGATCGCGTCGATGATCGCCCGCGTGATGGAGAGCTTCATCCGCCTGCCGATGCCGTAGGAGCCCCCGCTCCAGCCGGTGTTGACGAGCCAGACGTTCACCTTGTGGCGGCGGATCTTCTCGGCGAGCAGGCCGGCGTATTTCATCGGGTGCCAGACGAGAAACGGTCCGCCGAAGCACGGCGAGAAGGTGGCCTGCGGCTCGGTCACGCCCATCTCCGTGCCTGCCACCTTCGCCGTGTAGCCGCTGATGAAGTGGTACATCGCCTGCGCCGGCGAAAGCCGGCTCACCGGCGGCAGCACGCCGAACGCATCGCAGGTCAGGAAGATGACGTCGGTGGGGTGGCCGGCCACGCAGGGGATCTTCGCGTTGCGGATGAACTCGATCGGGTAGGCCCCGCGGGTGTTCTGCGTGATGCTCGTGTCGTGGAAGTCGACGTGGTGGCTGTCCTCGTCGTAGACCACGTTCTCGAGGACCGCACCGAATCGGAGCGCCTGGAAGATGTCGGGCTCGGTCTCGGGGGCGAGGTCGATCGCCTTCGCGTAGCAGCCCCCCTCGATGTTGAAGATGCTGGAGTCACTCCAGCAGTGCTCGTCGTCGCCGATCAGCAGCCGCTTGGGGTCGGCCGAGAGCGTCGTCTTGCCCGTGCCCGAGAGTCCGAAGAGCAGCGAGGAGGCGCCCGTCTCGCGGTCGGCTGTGGCCGAGCAGTGCATCGAGAGAATGTTCCGCTTGGGGGCGAAGTAGTTGAGCATCGTGAACACGCCCTTCTTCATCTCGCCCGCGTACTCCGTGCCCAGGATCACCATCTCCTTGGTCTCGAGTGACAGGTCGATGCTCGTCTTCGATGTCATGCCGGGGGTGCGGCGGTTCGCCGGAAAGCGGCCGGCGTTGTAGATCACGGCGTCGGGGTCGCCGAACTCGGCGAGCTCCTCCTTCGTGGGCCGGATGAGCATCGTATGCATGAAGAGGGCGTGGTACGGCCGCGAGCAGATCACGCGGACCTTGAGGCGGTGGGCCGGGTCCCAGCCGGCGAAGGCATCGATGCAGTAGAGGATCTCGCGGGTGTTGAGGTAGTCCTTGGCCCGCTCGAGGTTGATCAGGAACGTGTCGTCGTCGATCGGCAGGTTGACGCTCCCCCACCAGACGTCGTGCTCCGAGGCCGGGTGCCTGACGATCCGCTTGTCCTTCGGTGAGCGACCGGTCTTCTCGCCCGAGTAGGCGATCAGGGCGCCGGAGTCGGCGATTGCGCTGCGGGGGTCGATCCGGAGAGCCTCGGCGTAGAGTTCGGCGGGAGCGAGGTTGCGGCGGACGTCGGCCACGGTGATGCCGTGGGCGGAGAGGTCGATGCGGCGCATGCGGCGGCGGGCTCCTCTGGCGGAAGGCAGGACGAGGACAGCAGTCTATCGGTCGTCCGACGCCGGAGCGGGAGCCTTCGTCTCCGGCGACGATCCTGTGGCGGCGGATGAGCCGGGGCCGAAGAGCTCGTCGAGCGTCATGGGGGCGGTGGGGAGCGGCGGGTCGTCGCCGTCGTCGGCGGATGGAACCGCGTTGGCGGGGGGCGTCGTCGCCGCGGGCATGGCAGGCTCGTCGGCAGACGGCTCGGCGGCGGCCTTGCCCGACCGGATTGCCTCCGCGAGCCGCGCGGCTTCGCGACCGTAGAAGGTGTCGGCGTGATCGGACGAAAACGCCTCCAGATCTTCGACGGCCGCCCTCGAGCCGCGGCGCGCCCTGAGCTCGAGCTGGTGGAATCGCCTGCCGACGGCGATCGACTCGCGGAAGTCCTCGCTCTCGAGCTCTTCCAGCAGGCCGCGGGCCGGCTTCTCGTAGGCCTCGATGCCGCGCACCTCGGCGGCATACTTTTTCAGGCCGTCGAGCGCCGCCGCCACGTCGCCGATCTCCCGCAGCCGGCGGAGCCGCTCGAGTTCCGGGGCGAGGTGGCGGGAATCGACGTGGGCGACGAAGGCGGCCGCCACGCTGCGGGCGTCGCCGGGCGTGGCCGTCGAGGCGTCTCCATCCGGCGTCGTGGCGTCGCCCGCCTTCGAGGCGACGTCGCTGCCGCGGTCGGCCACCCGCGACGCAAGCCGATGGGCCTCTCCGTATTTCCGCTGCCGCAGCGCCGCGGTCGCCTGCTGGAGCCCGGGCGAGCCGGTCAGCACCGCCGTCGAGAGACCGGGCACGCCCGGCATGCCGCCGTAGAAGGAGCGCCGCTCCTGGCCGGCCGCGAAGATGAACGCGACCGTGGCGTTCATGATGCTGTTGAAGCCGTCG
>CAIKWU010000357.1 GCA_903831155.1 uncultured Planctomycetaceae bacterium
TCAAAAAATGATCCGACGTCGCGCGTGGGCTCGGGGCTGCCCATACCCCGTCGCCGGACGTTCGCTGCGGCCCTCCAGGCCTCCGCTCACTCGATGCTGCCCTCGCTTCGCCATCCTGGCTGCGCTCGGCCAGCAACGCCGGCTCCCGGGCACGGGCAGCCCCGAGCCTTCCCCTTTCCACTGACGCGGGAGCCACTCGTTTGCCATGAGCAGGCCATTGCCACCCGACCCCGTGTCTCGCGAAGGGGAACTGCCCGCCACCGTGCGGGCACTTGATTCACTGCCCGCCACCGTGCGGGCACTTGGCTGGACGAGTTTTCTGACCGATCTCTCGAGCGAGGCGATCTATCCGCTCCTGCCCGCCTTCGTGAAGGGGCTCGGGGGAACGGCGCTCGACGTCGGCCTGCTCGATGGGGTCGCCAACGCCGTGGCGGCGGTGGTGCGGCTCTTCGCGGGCTCGCTCTCCGACCGGCTCGGCCGACGGCCGCTCGTGCTCGCGGGCTACGGCATCTCCGCGGTCGTGCGGCCGCTCATGGGGCTCGTGGCCACGCCGCTTGCCGCCGTGCTCGTGCGGACGGCTGACCGTTTCGGCAAGGGGATTCGTTCCGCTCCGCGGGATGCACTCGTCACCGACCTCGTCGAGCCCGCCATCCGCGGCCGGGCGTTCGGGCACATCCGGGCCATGGACCACGCCGGCGCGGCGCTCGGACCCCTGGTGGCGATGCTCTTCCTGTGGCTGTTTCCGGGCCGCGAGCGGACGCTGTTCCTGCTGGCCGTCGTTCCGGGGCTCGCCACGCTCGCCGTGATCCGGCGGTTCGTGCAGGATCCCCCGCGGAGGGCGGCAGCCGCGTCCGCGCCGACGCCGCTCTCCGGGCCGCAGTGGTGGCTGCTCGGCTGCGTGGGCATCTGGGCCCTTGGGGCGGCGAGCGAGCAGTTCCTCCTGCTGCGGGCGGCCGACCTGGGCGTCGCCACGCCGCTCATCCCGCTCGTCTGGTTCGCGATCGGCGTGGCGAAGAGCGTCTCGGCGTCGCGGGCCGGCCCGCTCGTCGATCGACTCGCCCCGCGGCCGGCGCTCGTGCTCGGCTGGGTCGTCTTCGCCACCGGGTATGCCGGCCTCGCGATGGCCGCCTCGGCGTGGGTCGCGGTGCCACTGATGCTCCTTGTCGCGGTGGCCTATGGAATCGCCGAGCCGGCGGAGCGGGCGCTGGTGGCGGCGCTCTCGCCCGATGGCCGGCAGGGAGCGTCGTTCGGCTGGTACACGCTCGTGCAGGGGGTGATGGCGCTGCCCGCGGGCCTCGTGGCCGGCTCGCTCTGGGATCGTGGCGGCGACGGGGCGGCCACGTCGTTTGCCGTGACGGCCGGCCTGTCCCTCGCCGCGGCCGTGCTGCTTGCCGCGACGTGCCGGAGCCGCCGCGCCGCTGCGACCTGACGGTCCTCAGCCGACCCGCAGCGATCGCCAGCCCGCCGCCTCGGCCGCGGCCACGTCGAGGTCGGGGTCGTCTCCGACGAGCATGAGTTCGTGCGATGCCATGCCGAGGAGGTTCTCGACCCGCCGGAAGAACTCCACGGCCGGCTTTCGCCAGCCGATCTCGGACGACGCGAAGACGCGATCGGCGCGAGACAGCGGCTCGACCGCCGGGGCGATCGCCAGGAGCCGCTCGTCGAAGTTGCTTGCCAGGGCCACGACGCATCCGGCCTCGGCCGCCGCCCGCAGGAGTGCCGCTCCGGCCGGGATGGGCCGCCAGGCGTCGGGCCGGCCGAAATGCTCCCAGAGGTCGGTGAAGATGTCGGGCGAGGCGGCCGACGAATCGAACACCTCGTCGACGACCGCCCGCCACCGCTCGCGCTCGCGTGATCGCGAGGTCGCAAAGGCCGGCATGGCCGCCGCATCGAGCCGCTCCTGACGGCGCCACGCGGTGCGGAACCTCGAGTGCACGCAGTCGGGTGCGACCTCGACACCGTGCCGCCGGCCGGCTGCGGCATAGACTTCGGCCACCGGTGGCCAGGGCTCGACGAGCGTGCCCACGACGTCGAACACGGCCCCCCGGATCCCGTCCGGCGGAAATCCCCGGCCCGTCACGAGATCGGCCGGCGACGGGCGGGCGGTGTTCACCGGGTCAGCGCCTGGGGATCAAGCCAAGGTCGAGTCCGAACACGAAGAACATCAGGAACAGGATCAGGCCGAGGCCGAGGTAGCTCAGCACGCCGACCACGCCCTCGCTCGGCGGCTTGCCGCGGACGAGCTCGTACGCCAGAAACACCATATGCCCGCCGTCGAGAACGGGGATGGGCAGGAAGTTCACCACCGCGAGGTTCGCGCTGAGCATCGTGAGAAACAGGAGCAGCCGCCCGAAGCCCTCGCTCGCCGAGCGACCGGCCTGCTTGGCGATCTCGATCGGCCCACCGAGCAGCCGCGGACTGATCTGCTGCCGGGTGAGCTTGCCGAGGAACCCGTAGACCATCGACAGGTCCTCGCCCGCCTTCTGGAATCCCCGCCGGAGGGCCCCCGCGATCGATCCCGCCTTCACGGTGGTGTAGACCGGCTCGAACACGAGGCCGCGGTCGGCGACGAACCGGTCGGCAGCCGCCTCCGGCGTCACGGTCACCTCCCGCGCGGCGCCGTCCGACTCGATCTTCAGCACGAGCGCTGTGCCGGTCGGCAGCTGCTGGAGGAGGGAGGCGATGATCGGCCAGTTGGGCTCGCGCTCGGAGAACTCGAGGGCGGCCTTCGGATCGGGCTTCTCACCCGGCTCCACGATCGTGGCCTGGACGACCCGATCCCCGGCCTTCACGCCTGCCTTGTCCGCGGCGCTGCCGGCATCGACGGCGGCCACGAGGGCGTCGACCGGGATCGCCAGGCCGAGCGACGGGATCGAGAGCGGGCTCCCGATGCCCGCGGTCTCGTCGTCACGCCAGGTGACCGCCCGCGGCCGGACGTCGATGGTGCGGGTCGCTCCCGATGCATCAGCGAGCGTCATCGCCACCGCCTCGCCGATGCGGCCGCGAAGTCGGTCGTCGAGCGTGAACGGGTCGCCGACCGGCGCGCCGTCGACGGAGACCAGCCGCTCGCCGGGCCGAATGCCCGCGGCAGCGGCGGGAGAATCGTCCTGCACGGCCTTGATGGCCAGCGGCGTCAGCACCATGCCGGTCGTGAGCCGTGGCTGCGGCGGCAGCTCGATCGACAAGGTCGTGGTCGGTCCGGCCACGCCGCCCGCTCCCTTCCCCGCCCGCTCGACCTTGAGCGTGACGGCCGCGTCGGCCTTCTCGAGGAGCCGGGCGAGCAGTTCGGCGTAGCTCGCCACCGGCGTGCCGTCGATGGCACGAATCGTGTCACCCCCTTCGAGGGCCGGCGTCGCGAGGCCCGCCGCGCCCGTGAGCCCCCGGGAGAGCTTGGCGGGAAGCGTGAGCGAATAGGGGCTGGTGACACCGATCGTGGGAGCCCCGAGGTCGGTGTCGGGCTTGAGGGTCACGGTCCGTTCCGATCCATCGCCTGGCCGGCGGACCGTGAAGTCGATTCCCCGGGCCACGCTGCCAACGGTGACGCCGTGCCGCAGGTCGTTGAAGATCGGATCCTTGCGGCCGCCGATCGCGACGATCTCGTCGCCCGTGCGGAGCCCGGCCCGCCAGGCGGCACCGCCGGTCCGCACACTCGACAGGGCGCACGTCATCTCGCGGACCCCGATGCCGTAGGCGAGTGCGGCCATCAGCACCGCGAAGATCACGTTCATGATCACGCCGGCGGAAATGATCGCCATCCGCTTGGGCACGCTCTGCGCCGGGTAACTGCGGGGATCCCAGCTGGGATGCGGGCCGTCGACGGGCTCGGCCGGCAGGTCGCCCGACATCCGCGCCCGTTGGGCCTCGTTGGCGGCGGCGGCGGGATTGTCGTCCTGGCCGAGCATCTTCACGTAGCCCCCGAGCGGCAGCACGCCGATGCCGTATTCCGTCTCGCCCCACTTCAGGCTGGCCAGCTTGAGGCCACCGATGTCGAAGCCGAGAAAGAACTTCTCGCACTTCACGCCGCACGCCTTGGCGACGAGAAAGTGGCCGAGCTCATGGACGAAAATCACGAAGCCGAGCCCTCCCGCGACCTGCAGGACGACCCACCAGTTCTCCAGAAACCACGCCAGTCCCGTCGCTCCGACGAGCGGGCAGGCGAAACCTGTCAGGAACTCCACGTCGCGACCTCCTGTCTGGCCCACGCGTCGAGGCCGCGGATCTGCTCCAGCGTCGGCTCGGCCGTGAATGAATGTCGATCCAGCACCCGCGCGCAGGTGTCGGCGATGTCGGTGAATCGGAGCCGTCCCGCGAGAAACCCCGCGACGGCCGCCTCGTTGGCGGCATTGAGGACGCACCCGGCGGTGCCGCCCCGGGCGGCCGCCTCGTGACCGAGCCTGACGGCCGGAAAGCGGTCGAGGTCGGGCGGCTCGAACTCGAGCGTCAGCGGCCGGGTGAAGTCGAGCCTTCGGGCGATCCCCGCGGTGCGGCGGGGATGGGTGAGCGCGTACTGGATCGGAAGCCGCATGTCGGGCGGACTGAGCTGGGCGATCACCGAGCCATCGACGAACTCGACGAGCGAGTGGACGATCGACTGCGGGTGGACGGTGACCGCGAGTTTCTCGGCGGGCACGCCGAACAGCCAGCGGGCCTCGATGAGCTCCAGCGCCTTGTTCATCATCGTGGCCGAGTCGATGGTGATCTTCGGCCCCATCGACCAGGTCGGGTGCCGCAGCGCCTCCTCGGGCGTCGCGGAGCCGAGCGTGTCGAGCGGCCGGGTGCGGAACGGGCCGCCGCTGGCGGTGAGCACGATCCGCTGCACCTCGTCGTGGCGGCCCGAGGCGAGCGCCTGATGAATCGCGGAGTGCTCGCTGTCGACGGGCAGGATCGTCGCCCCGGTCTCCTCGGCCCGCCGCATGACGAGCGGGCCGGCCATGACGAGCGTCTCCTTGTTGGCCAGGGCCACCGTCTTTCCGGCCTCGATGGCGGCCCACGTGCTGTCGAGGCCGGCGGCGCCGACGATGGCGGAGACGACGCGGTCGACGTCGTCGGCACGGACGAGATCAGCGAGGGCCTCGCGACCGGACGCGAGCCGCGTGCCGGCGGGGAGTGCTCCGGGGCCGAGGCTCGCGGCCGCCGCCTCGTCGACGACCACCACCCACGCCGGCCGCAGCCGACGCGCCTGCTCCACGAGCGTGCCGACACTGCGGTGAGCCGCCAGCAGCCAGGCTTCGAAGCGTCCGGCCGACGATTCGATCACGTCGATCGTGCTGGTCCCGATGCTGCCGGTCGACCCGAGCACGGCGACGCGTACCGGCCGTGCGGCCGTCGCGGCGATGGCTTGGGCGGAACAGGGCATTCCAGATCCCTCGCGAGAGGGATCGTTGGTAGCGGGCGGCATGGGGAAATCGGCGAGAAAATTGGACATTGGCGCAGGGGGTGAGTCTACGGCGGGGCAACGGGAACTTCCACACGACTCTTGGCGGAATCGCGGTGGTCGGACGGCCTTCGACCATGGTGGGCCGTTTGTCCGGCGGGTTTGGGGGGCGTAGGATTCCCGGACCATCCGGTTCCGCACGTCCCGCGGATCCGTCCGTCGGGGACGTCCATGGCCAAGAAACGCGACCTTCCCAAGCGGCCAGCCGATCGTAAGCCGGCGGCCGGGGGCAACCTCGTCTGGTCGCTCGTTGCCGCGGGCGTGGCCAGCCTCTTCGCGCTCAGCCTCGTGAGCGTGTCTCCCGACCTCGAGTTCACCTACAGCGACCTCGAGCGCCTGATCGCGGCCGTTCATGCCGAGGGGGATGACCGCTTCGTGCAGCTCGCCCCGGCGGCCGATGGCTCCGACGAAACCCACCGCTACGGCGACTTGAAGGACGTGGTGATCGGGGCGTTTCACGTGTCCGGCAAGGTCCGCGAAGCGGCTCGGGATGGTGCGAAGGATCCCGAGCCGATCACGCGGCCGCTCGGGGTGAGGGCGTCGCCGGAACGTCGTTTCCGGGTGGCGAAGCTGCCCAGTGAGAACTCGGAATCTGCGCTGATGCGGCTCCTCAAGGAGCACAACGTGCCGTTCCGCTACGAGGATCCACCGAGCCCGTGGCGAAACTGGCTGCCGATGCTTCTCCTGACGGGCCTGTTCGGGTTCCTGTTCTTCCTGATGATGCGGCGGATCGGCGGCGCCGGCAGCCCGATGGCGTTCGGCCGCAGTCGGGGGAAGATGTACGCGCAGGAGGACCTCGGGATCACGTTCGACGACGTCGCCGGAATCGACGAGGCGGTGGAGGAGCTCCGCGAAGTGGTCGAGTTCCTGCGGAGCCCCGAGAAGTACCAGGTGCTCGGCGGGCACATCCCCAAGGGCGTGCTGCTGGTGGGCCCGCCCGGAACTGGCAAGACCCTGCTGGCGAAGGCGATCGCCGGCGAGGCGGGTGTGCCCTTCTTCGGCCTTTCCGGCAGCGACTTCGTGGAGATGTTCGTGGGAGTGGGGGCCGCCCGCGTCCGTGACATGTTCCAGCAGGCGGCGGCCAAGGCCCCCTGCATCATCTTCATCGACGAACTCGACGCCCTCGGCAAGACCCGCGGCACGAGCGTGGTCGGCGGCCACGACGAGCGGGAGCAGACCCTCAACGCCCTGCTCGTGGAGATGGACGGCTTCGGAAGCAACTCCGGCGTGATCGTGCTCGCGGCCACCAACCGGCCTGAGACGCTCGACCCGGCCCTGCTCCGACCGGGCCGCTTCGACCGGCACGTGCTCGTCGACCGCCCCGACGTCCGCGGCCGGGAGTCGATCCTCCGGGTGCACGTCTCGAAGGTGAAGCTCGATCCTGCGGTCGATCTCGGCCAGGTGGCGAGGATCACCTCCGGCTTTGTCGGGGCCGACCTCGCCAATCTCGTCAACGAGGCCGCGCTCCTCGCCGCCCGCAAGGACAAGACCTCGGTGGGCATGGACGAGTTCAACGAGGGCGTCGAGCGGGTGACCGCCGGACTCGAGAAGAAAAAGCGGGTGATCCACGAGGACGAGAAGAAGCGGGTGGCCTACCACGAGGCAGCCCACGCGCTCGTCGCCTACTCGCTGCCCAACACCGACCCCGTCCACAAGGTCTCGATCATTCCGCGTGGTCTGGCGGCGCTTGGCTACACCATGCAGCGGCCCGAAGATGACCGCTATCTGCTCACGCAATCGGAGCTCGAGAGCCGGATCCAGGTGCTGCTCGCCGGCACGATCGCCGAGGAGACCGTCTACGCCGATGTCTCGACCGGCGCCCAGAACGACCTCGAGCGGGCCAGCGAGATCGCCCGGTCGATGGTGATGGACTACGGCATGAGCCGGCTGGGGCGGGTCACGTACCGGGAGAGCCCGCGGTCGCCGTTCCTCGCCGCCGCCGGGGCCGACCTCCCCGCCGCCCGCAGCCACAGCGAGCAGACCGCTCGCGAGATCGACGAGGAGGTGCGGCGGATCGTCGACGAGGCGATGGCGAAGGTCCGGCGGATCATCGAAACCAGGCGGGCGGCGCTCGAGGCGGTGACCGCTCGGCTGATGGAGTGCGAGGTGATCGACGGTGCCGAACTCAAGGCGATCGTCGACGCCTCGACGGGCGCTCCGCTTCTCGTGCCCGGCACCGACGCCGAGCCCCGGCGGCACCGGCCGCCGGCTCCGCTGGATGGTGCAGATGCGGCGGCCGAGGCCTGACGCCGAGGGTGGTGGGCGGCACGACCGTCACGACCGTCGCGAACTCGCCCGTCCGGAAGGTCGCTCATGCCCGGCCACACCGACGGACGATGCCCTGTCTGGCGTGCCGGTGAAGCGCCATGGTGGCACGGTGCCGGCGGGCGAGAGGAGCATGAGCGGCGATGTGGAAGAGCGTCTTTCTGGCGGCCGGGATCTTCGCCTGCGTGCTGGGCGTGGAGATGCTGATCGTCGACTCCGCGGTGGTCTCGTCGATCGACGGCACGGCTCCGGCCCACACCGTCACGGCGCCCGACTGGGCGCCGTGGACGCTGATCTCCCTGGGCGCGGTGACGATTCTCCACTTCGCCAACCTTCAGGCGCGATCGTCGGCAGTGGTCGGGAAGCCCTCGGTCGGCGGCCACTGGTGATCACGGTCGGGGCTGCCGTTGGCCACGTCCGCCCGCTGCGGTTTCCATGATGGAGATCGACGGCCTGCGCCACGACGAACCATGACCGCCGCCGCCACACCTCTCGCCACTCGCACCCGTCCGGCCCGCGACACCGTGCTCTACGACGGCCGCTGCCGGTTCTGCCGCGGCCAGATCGCCCTGCTCCGGCGGCTCGATCTCGGCGGCCTCATCGAGTTCACGTCGCTCCACGATCCGAGCGTGGTCCGCGACTTCCCCGAGATCCCCCCGGAGGCGCTCCGTGCGGAGATGTTCGTCGTGGACCGTGAGGGGCGGACCTGGCGGGGCGCATCCGCCGTCCGCTACCTGTCTCGCCGGCTCGTCACGCTCTGGCCCCTGGCCGTGCCGCTCCACGTGCCGGGCAGCATGCCGCTCTGGCGGAGCCTCTACGCGCTGGTGGCCCGCAACCGCCATCGCATCGCCGGAACCTGCGATGATGGCGGCTGCCGGCTGCCGTAAGGGCCGGCGACGCTCGGGGCGGGGGGCACTCGACCGAGGGGTTTGGGGCGTCTTTCGGCCGGCCGGTTCGCACATGGGGCGATTTCCAAGTGCCACTGAGTTCCGCCCATGGGCGGGCGACGAAGTGGTCGTGGGGGTCGGTTGAACCCCCGCTGACGTCGGAGCGTGTTCCCGGGCAGACCCGGGGCTCATCCCGGAACCACACGCGAAGCTGCGTGCGGGGCCGTGAGGCCCGCACGCGACTCACACGGAGCGATGCGACACCGTTTCGTGGCGTGGCATCGGCCGTCACTCGCTGCACGAAGCGAGTCTCCTGCTCGGGCGACAGCCGCCCTGAGCCAACGGGACCGGCTACTTCTTGTCGACGTCCTTGTCGTCGAGGATGTAGTGCACGAGCGTGCCATCCAAGCGATACATCTCCCACTGATTGACGACGGGCGACCGGCTCGACTGGTCGCTGGAGAGGAGCTGGGCGTAGACCCACGGGTCGACCGCCTCGCTGACGACCCGGGCGTGGCCGTCGCAGAACGTCATCGGGAACCCCTTCCCGTGCATGGACGACGGGTACCGCATGCCGGCATCGGCGGCACGGCTCATCCAGCCGTTGCGGCCCGTCTTCAGGTCGAGCGCGTACGCCGATCCCGAGACGATCGCCGTCGGCTGGAGAAACCCGTGCAGGGCGGGCGTCGCGGGAGCGTCCGCGGCGGCGGGCAGCGGGTTGGCCGACCACTTCACATCCTTGGGTGCCAGGAGTCCGGTCCGCTCGGCGAGCAGCGCGGTGCAGGTCTCGCCGTCGGCGGCGCCCAGAAGTTCGAGCGAGTAGCGTCCGGGCTGGTACTGCTGCGCCGCTCGGCCGCCTTCGGCCGCGGTCACGTAGGTGGCGGTGCCCGAGGCCGCATTGACGTTTCCCACCGCGTCGAGGATCGCACCGTCGCCCCGGTACTGGCGGGCGGTGTTACCACTGCCGTTGAGCACCGTCGCCCCGGTTCCCGCGTTGACGGCGTAGGAGAGTGCCGGCATCCGCACATTGCTCTTGAGCTCGGCCGCGACGCTCGGGCAGAGGTACGGCACCACCCGCTTCTGGGTTGCATCGTCGACCCCGGTCGGTCCGGAGTAGATCTCGTACCACTTGAAGATCTCGCGTTCGCCGAGATACGGCATGATGACGACGGTCCAGGAGACGCACGCGGCGGCCTTGTTCGTCGCGCTGACCGTGGTGGTGTAGCTGTCCTGCAGGTTCCGCCAGCCCGGCAGCTGCCCCCTGGCGGCGTCGTAGGCGATGAAGGCCTTGGTGATCGAGGCCAGGTTGTTCATGCACGCGGACTTGCGGGCAGCCTCGCGGGCCATGATCAACGCGGGAGCCAGGAGGGCTGCCAGCATGGCGATCAGCGATATAACCACCAGCAGCTCGACCAGTGTCACGCCGGCCCTGGGCCGTGGCGATCTCGCCCCGCGTCCCGCGATCGTTTGCGTTTCCATCGGCGTCTCCTCCCACGGGTGATCGGGATGCCCATGAGTCTATCCCGCCGGTGGATCGGGAATCGCGGGCGAACCCTGGCCGAACCGGGCTTTTCCGGGGCGCGAATGGGGTGCAGCTATACTTTGCCGGGGTGCGGAGCCTGTCCTTCATGGGCTCGGCCCCCCGGATGATGTCGCCTCGTCTCATGGAGCGGTGAAGGACCGGTGCCCTCGTTGCTCGTCGCGCCCTGTCCGCCTTTCGCACTCGTCGCGGTCCCGTCCTTCGCGGGCGTGCCGTGGACGGGCTTGGCATGGGTGGTGGGGCTCTGGCTGACGGCCCTCGCCTGCGTCGCGATCTCATCGTGGGCGGTGGCCACCACGGAGGAGGCCGACGTGGCCGGCGGCGGGCGGTGGGCGTTCGGGTTCGCCCTGCTGCCCGCCCTGGTGGCCGCCATCGTCCTCCTGGGCGGCCGGTGGTCGCTGCCCATCGCCTGGGGGCTCATGGCCGCCATCCTGATCCCCTTCGTGCGGCAGCGGGACGCGGCCGTGCCCGACTCCCGGGCTTTCCTCTCCCGGGGTGGGTTGCGGAACATCACGGCCGAACTGAGGGATCGGCTCCGGCAGTGGCGCGGCGAGGGGGCGACCGACCGTCGGGCGACCCTCCGCGAGCAGTTCACCGACCTCGTCGGCCGCTTGAAGTCGGCCCTGGCGTCGCCAGGCGGGAAAGGGGGCAGGGCGAAGAAAGCTGCCAAGAAGGTGGGGAAGAAATCCCACGCAGTAACGGCTCCGAAGGACGCGTTCACGCTCTTCAAGAAGGACGGCAGCGTGCTGATGTCGCTGCCGCTCGAAGGCGGCGACAAGGCGACGGTGTCGGCCAACGTCCGCAACACGCAGAAACTGCTGATGTCGGCGATTCGCGGCAGAGTCACCGACCTCGTGCTCGACCCCGGACCCAAGCACTATCTCGTGCGGGTCGGGTCGGGGAGCGGCCTCCGGGACGCGGAAAAGGTTCCCGTCGAGGCGGCCCACGGGGTCCTGTCGACGATCAAGGTGGTGGCCGGCCTGAAGGTGGCTCAACCAGGAGGGAAGGGAACCTTCGGCCTGGCGATGGGCGAAGCCCGCTATGACGTGCAGGTGACCTCCACGGCCGAGGCCGAGGGCGAGAAGATCGTGCTGGCCATCCACCAGGCGGCGGGAGGCATGCTGCACCTCGCCCTTGAAGGCCTGGGCCTGCGGCCCAAGGCCCTCGAGCAACTCCGGGAACTGGCCCGCAAGCCGCACGGCCTGCTGCTGGTCGTCGGCCCCCCTGGCAGCGGCCGTTCGACCACGTCGTACGCCCTGCTCCGGGAGATCGACACGCGGACCAGGAAGGTCACCACGATCGAGGAGACGATCGAGAGCAGACTCGAAGGCGTGACGCAGATCGCGGTCGAGACCTCGGGCGGGGCGACCTTCGGGAGCGTCATGAGGATGGTGCTCAAGCAGGATCCCGACGTGATCTACGTTGCCGGGCTTCCCGACAGGACGACCGTCGAGCTCGCCTGCCAGGCGGCACTGACCGGCCACATGGTGATCGCCACCATCGATTCCAAGGACACGCTCACGGCGCTCACCGATCTCATGGCGATGGGCATCGAGCCGATGCTCCTGCAGACGTCGCTCACCGGCGTCGTGGCCCAACGATTGGCCCGCCGGCTCTGCCCCAAGTGCCGCGTGCCGACGGAGCCGCCGGAGGCGGTGCTCCGCAAGTGCAACCTGCAGCCGGGGGCCGTGCAGCGGATCTTCAGGCCCCGCGACAAGGGCTGCCCGGCGTGCGGCGGCACGGGCTTCCGCGGCCAGCTTGCCCTGCACGAGGTCCTCGCGATCAACGAGCAGGTGCGGCGGCTGATCGCCAGCCCGTTGCCGACCCGGGAGGTCAAGGCCGCCGCCGTTCTCAACGGCATGCTGACCCTCCAACTCGACGGGCTGTCGCAGGTCCTGCAGGGCGAGACGGGCGTGGACGAGGTCCTCGCCGTCACCTCCTGAGCCGCCCCCACCACGGGAACCGTGACCATGCTCTACGACCTGCTCGTGATCGCCACGGTGCTCGGCTGCGGCTGGCTCGGCATCCGGCTTGGGGCCACCGCTACGGCGGCCGCTGCGCTGGAACTCCTTGTCTGCGTGCTCACCGCGGTCGTGCTCCACGAACCGGTGATCGCGGCCATCGACGGCGGCCTGAAGGAGGCCATTGGCGACGTGGTGTCGGAGTCGTGGCTGTATCCGCTCGTGTTCGCGGCGATCGGCTGGGGTGGATTCGCGGGCCTGCGGGCGGTCCTGCATGGTGGCGGGCTGCTGCCGGCCGAGGAGCGGGACGATGCCCCGATCGAGCGGGCCGCCGCCGCTCTCGCAGGCGGAGTCGCCGGGATCGTGCTCGCCGGGGGTGCCCTTCTGAACCTCTCGATGCTTCCGATCCTCGCGGGCATCAAGCCGACGCCCCAGCGGATGTACTGCGACGCCGGATCGCTCGTGCTGCGTGCCGCCGCCGCCTTCGCCGGCGAATGGCACGAGGGCCGCTCGATCCCGATCGACGGTGAGCCCCCGCTGCCATCATCCCGTTCATCGGCGCGGCTGTCGGGCGAGCCGTGGAGCGATGCCGATGGCGACGGGGTGATGGGCGACACCGAGCGGTACAGCGACGTCGATGGCAGCGGAGGCCCCACCAAAGACCTGTACTACGCGGACATCGACGTCGATCAGGCAAGACGCGTCGGCCTCATCGACAAGTATCGGGCCGGGTGCTGGGACTACTCGCTCATTCACGACGACCGCGAGCGGCCGGTGCCGAAGAAACCGATGCCATCCCCTGCCAGCCCGCCAGCGGCACCACCGATGACATCCGGTTCCGCCGCTCCGCCGGCGGCTGGTGAGGCCGCCCCCGTGGCACCGAGTGGCACCACCGCGACAGCCTCGGAGGCGACCACGGGATCCACGGTCACCACGGGTTCGGCAGTGACCACCGGATCGACGCCGCCGCTGAACTGACCGAAGCATCACGATCGCGTGATGCTCGATCAGGCCAAACCCTCGGGACCGGCTCCATTCAGGGAGGCACGCTCACCCGAAGAGCCATCCGAGGCAGCCAGCAGGCCTACTCGCCGTCGGTCGCCTCGACGTCGATTCCCCCGTCGAGCTCTCCCTCGAGCTCCTTGAGGAGGCGGGTCATCGTGTTGGCATGCACGCCGAGAAGTTTCGCGGCCTTGGCCTTGTGGCCGCGGGTCATCTGAAGCGCCTCGCGGATCGCCTGCTCACGAAGCTTGGCCAGGTCGAGGCAGGGGAGGCGGCCGGGAGCCGTGACGGAAGCCTTGGAACCCTTGGAGGGAACCCTCGGCTCCATCTGCAGCACGTAGGCCTGCTCGATCACGTGCTCGAGTTGGCGGACGTTGCCCGGCCATTCGAACGAGCAGAACTCGGCGAGGGCCTCGGCGGAAGGCGTCCACACCGGAAGCCGATACCGCTCCGCAAACCGCTGCGAGAAGAACTCGATGTAGCTCGGGATGTCCTCGGCACGCTCGCGGAGCGCTGGCACGCGCAGCTCGATCATGTTGAGGCGGTAGTAAAGGTCTTCGCGGAACGTGCCCTTCTCGACCTCGGTCTCGAGATCGCGATTGGTCGCGGCGACGATCTGCACATCGATCGGCACGGGTTCGTTGGCACCGACCGGCAGCACCTCCCGCTGCTGGAGCACGCGAAGGAGCTTGGCCTGCAACTCCATCGGCATCTCGCCGATCTCGTCGAGGAAGACGATGCCCCCCTCAGCGGCACGAAAGATGCCGAGCGAGCGGCCGTTGGCGCCGGTGAACGCGCCCTTTTCGTGGCCGAACAGCTGGCTCTCGGCGAGCGAGGGCGTGAGTGCCGCGCAGTTGACGGGAATGAAGGAGCGGTTCCGCCGGGGGCCGCTGCGGTGCAGCAGCCGCGCCCAGAGTTCCTTGCCGGTGCCGGTCTCGCCGCAGACGAGCACGGTGCACTCGACCTCGGCCGCACGCTCGATCGACTTGGCGATCCGCCGCATCGCGGTGCTCGAACCCAGCACCCAGTTGCTCGGCGTCGTGCCCGTGGAGAACCGAGTGGCTCCCGAGTCATCGACGATCACAGCCGGATCGAGGGACCCGCCACGCGGATCACGAACGGCGCTTTCGGCCGCTGCGAAACTGGACGGGCGGATGGCCATGAGCGGAACTGCGTACGGGTGCGTCGGGATGTGGGAGCCTGACCCAGGGTTCCCTGACGGTTCGTTTAGTATCGCGGTGCCGGGGACCGAATGCAACTCGGCGATTTAAAAAAAATCACCGCGAAAATACGCTGATTATTCGGGTTTTTCGGGGTGTGAAGCCGGCGGTGAGGACGGGCCTGTTGGCCGCAGGAACACCAGATGCTGCCACGGCAGGCGGTCGAACTCCCGGGCCACCTCGAACCCCGCCGCCCCCAGCTCCAGGCGGATCTGATCCTTCGTCATCTTGTGGAGCGGCTTGATCGGCACGCCGGGATCCTCGCCGCGGAACTCCACGAGCGCCAGACGGCCGCCTGGCGCGAGGCTCTCTCGGACGCGAGCGAGCATCGCCTCGGGGTGCGAGAACTCGTGATAGACGTCGACGCAGAGGCAGAGGTCGATGGCGGCGGGCGGCAGTCGCGGGTCGATCGCGGTGCCCAGCACGGGGCGGATGTTCGTGAGCCCTTCACGTCCGGCGGACTCGGCGATCATCCGCAGCATCTCGGGCTGGATGTCGATCGCGTAGACGAGGCCCTCGGGGCCGACTCGGCGGGCGAGTTCCAGGGTGTAGAAGCCGTTTCCGCAGCCCATGTCGCAGATCGTCTGGCCCGGCTTCACGTCGAGCGCCTCGAGCAGGAGCCGGCAGTCCTCCTCCCGCTGCCGGCTCTCGCGGACGAGCCAGGGCGCGCCGGTGAAGTGCATGGTCTGCGCGATCTCGCGGCCGAGGTGGTGAGCGGCCGCAGGGGGGATCACCGCGTTCGTGTCGATCGCCGTGTCGATCGGCAGCGGCCGGCCGGCGGGGGTGGTCGTGTCGGCGCCGCTGCCGTGCGCGACCGCGAGGCACAGCCAGGCGATGATCGAGAGGCGGCGGACGCGACGGGCGAACATGGCGACCGCGAGTATAGGGCGAAGGCCCGCCTGCGGTGGGCCTCAGGCCGCGGCGGCCTCTCCCTCGACGAGCGGCAGCCCGTCGACATCATGGCAGGAGACCACGCTGATGCCGGCGCGGGCGGCGGCGGCCATCACCTCGGCGTCGTCGACGAGGATCGTCCGGCCCGCTTCGATCGCCAGTGTCGTGGCGCCGGCGGCGGCGAGCGATGCGATCGTGCCCACGCCGATCGTGGGCATGTCGAACCGCAGATCCTGCTGGGGCTTCGCCACCTTGACCACGGTCATGCCCCCCGTGGGGCAGAGCCGGCCGGCCCGGCGGATGCACTCGTCGGTGCCCTCGATCGCCTCGAGCGCCAGAGGCGCCCGGTTCCTCACCACCACCGTCTGGCCGATGTCGAGCCTCCCGAGCTCCTTCGCGAGCCGCCACCCGAAGGCGACGTCGGCGAGTTGCCGGGCCGTCGGCACGGGGCCGGCGAGCAGGCCGTCCGGGGCGAGCAGGTCGGGGGCGAAGTCGGTCGCCGGGCAGATCGTCACGCCGAAGGCGTCGAACGCGGTGGCGATCGCCCCCAGCAGCGAGTCGTCGCGGTTGTCGTGGCGGCGGCTGACGAAGTGCGGCCAGAAGGTGAGCAGCCCCCGCCAGTCGGGCAGGTGCCGGATCCACGCCCCGCGGGCGAAGATCTTCGACTTGTGAATCTTGCCGGCCATCGTGGCCCGCCGGGCGCCGGAGCGGCGGAAGAAGTCGATCGCGGCACCGATCTCGGCGACGCCGACGTGGCCGTGGACATCAGCGAGCGGTTCGAGGGCGGCGTCGGCGTGGTCGCGGATCGCGAGGATCGCGGTCCGGCCGCCGCGGCGGCGGATCTCCTCGGCCACGGCGAGCGGATAGCGGCCCCAGCCGGCCAGGATGCCGATCGTCTCGCCGCTGAGCGGGGTGAGGATGTCAGGTCTCGAAACAGCCATGGCGAACCTCGTCAGGCGGCCTCGGCGGCTCCCCGGCCGCCGGTGCCCTCGAGGCCTGCCACCCGAGCCGTGAGCTGCTTGAGCTCGCGACGCATCTCGGGGAGCTTCGATACCGCCGCCAGCTGCAGCTTTCGCTCGCGAAGGTCGATCGCCGGCTCGCCGAGCACGATCCTGCCCGGCTCGACGTCGTTCGACACGCCCGAGCGGGCACCGAGCACCGCCTTGTCCCCGATGTGGACGTGGTCTCGCACACCCACCTGGCCCGCCATCACCACCCAGTCGCCGGTCGTCGTGCTGCCGGCCACGCCCACCTGCGAGCAGATCATGTTGTGGCGACCAAGCCGGCAGTTGTGGGCGATCATCACGAGATTGTCGATCTTCGTGCCGGCGCCGATCACGGTCGGGCCGTAGGTGCCGCGGTCGATGGTGGTGGCCGCTCCGATTTCCACGTCGTCGGCGAGTTCCACCCAGCCGAGCTGCGCGGAGATGGTGTAGCCGTCGGGGCCCGCCTTGTAGCCGAAGCCGAAGGCGCCGAGCACCGCACCGGCGTGCACGATGCAGCGGTCACCCACCACCGTGTTCTCGTAGAGGACCGCGTTGGGATGGATCACGGTGCCGGTGCCGATCCGGCAGCCTGGCATGAGCCTCGCCCCCGAGTGGATCGTCGAGCCGGCGGCGATCTCGACGTCTGCGCCGATGGTCGCGAACGGATGCACATCGACACCGGCCGCGAGGCGGGCCGATGAATCGACGGCGGCATGCGGACTCACGCCGACTCGCGGCGCCTGCCGCGGAGGCCGGAAGCCGACGATCGCGGCGGCGAAGGCTGCGTGAACGTCGGCGACCTCGATCGAGGGCCTGTCGAGCGGTCCCGTGCCGATGGGCACGATCACTGCGGCGGCACGGCTTTTTGCCAGGAGGTGCAGTTTGTCGGCGGTGTCGACGAGCGTGATGTCGGCCGGGCCCGCCGTCTCCAGGGTGGCAGCGCCACCGACCGGCGTTGCCGGCGGGGACCCAACGAGGGTGCCACCGACCTGCGTCGCGAGTTCACCGAGCGTGGTCGACATCGACGGTCCTCCCGAGACTCTCCTGCCCGGGGCCCGGGCGGGGCGGGGAGGATAGGGACCGGCGAACCATCCCGCAAGGCGGGAAGATGCGGCTCAGAGCCAGTCGCCCACGGTCTGCTCCAGGCGGGCCTCGGCGGCCATCGTCCGGAGCTTTTCCATGGCGCGGGTCTGGATCTGCCGGATCCGCTCCTTGCAAACGCCCATTTGGCTGCCCAGTTCACGGAAGGTCCGTGGCGGCTTGCCGTCGAAGCCGAAGCGGGCCACGACGATCCTCCGCTCGCGGGGCTCAAGCTCCCCGAGAAACCTGCTGAACAAGCCCTTGAGAACGTCGATCTGCTCGGCGGAGCGATACTCGCTCGTCGGCTCCGCCTCCGCCCGATCGCGAAGCGACTCATCGTCGTTGACGAACCTCTTGCGGAACTGCCGGCCACGGTGCGAGAGCCGGAAGAAGTGCCGCTGGATGGCATAGGTCGCGTAGGTGCTGAACCGGTTGCCGAGGGCGAAGTTGAACTTCTCCACCGCCCGCATCAGCGCCACGTTTCCCTCGCTGACCAGTTCGTCGAACGTCCACGACGGATCGACGAACTTCTTGGCGATCGAGACCACGAGTCGGAGGTTCGAGGTGATCAGGATCGCCTTCACGGTCTCGGCCTCGGCGAGCCATGCCTCGACCTGCACGATCTGCCGCTGCGTTGCCCTGCGGCGATCGAGTCGCCCACGGCCCGTGGCGGCTCGGAACTTCAGCCAGTTCATCCGGCGGAAGTAATACTGCTCCTCGTCTTTCGACAGGAGCCTCGTCTGGTACAGGCAGGCGATGTACGGCGTGGCACCGCGGGCGTCCGCCGCGGCTCCGTCGAGGGTTTCGAGTGGAACGGCGGCCTCGGCGGGAGGCGTCGATGCCTGGGCCTCCGCATCCGCACGGAGAAACTGCCGGCAGGGGATGTACTCGATCGCCCGAGCGAACAGGGAATCCCGCCGCTGGAGGAGTTCGTCGCGGGACCAGGCGTCGGGCCGGATCGAACCGCGGCGTTCAACGCGGGCTTTTTGGCGACGGATCAACGACGACGAGGCATTCTTGGCAGGCGCGATCACGGTTGCCCTCCTGGGTGGACGTGACGGGAACGGGTCACGCCCACCAGGGAAACCGTAGGGCCTGTCCGGGTCTAACGGCCGGGTGCAGAAATGCCCGGGCAAAGCCGCCGCCACCGACACCCGAGCGTGACGGCCGCGGCCAAGCCGGCCGCGAGGGGCAGGGCCGCCGGTTCCGGGACGGCCGCGAGGTTGTTCTCGACCCAGATTTCCGCGTCGCCGTGGGCCGCCTCGAAATCGAGGAGTTGCTGGGGCGTCAGGGCATCGGGGTCGAGGGCGCCGTAAACGAAGTACATCGGCACCGAATCGGCCAGCCCGGTCATCTGCAGGCCGAGCGAGTAGAGGTAAAAGCCCTGGTCCGGTGCCGCGCCGGCCTTGGCGATCGACGTGAAGAGGTGCGTGTGAACCGTGCCGGCGGACGCGCCGGTCGACGTGTTCTGGATCGTGTTGCCGGTGACCAGTCCGGCCGTCGTGCCGGTGATGCCGGCGGTCCAGCCGCCCCCGCCCTGCTTCGTCAGGTCGAGCGTCACGTCGCCAGGCACCGGTACGAATGCGACGGCGCCCGTGCCGCTCCAGTAGAAGAGGTTTCGGGTCGTTCCACCGATTTCGATCGGGAGGAACGAAAACGCCAGCGACGTGCCTCCGGGCAGGGCCGTGTAGACGCCGGAGGGCGTCGTCAGCGAGGGGTTGTTCAAAAAGGCCTGCGTCGCCGCCCGGAAGCCCGGTTCGCCCGGGCTCGCGCTCTCGTAGGGGCCCGTCGTGCCCGAGGGCACCACCTCGCCCCCGAAGACCCGCATCTGGTCGACCGGAATCGTGGCCGTGGTCGCGGCGTCGTCGTAGCCGCCGATCACGAGGCTGCCGCCGGAGCCCGTCACGAACACGTCGTAGTGCGGATCCTGGGCGTGGACGGTTGCCACGAACACGAGCGAGGCGAATGCAGCGCCCAGTGGCAGGCGGCAGGCGGGCAGCATGGGGACGGCTCCTCAGCGGGGTGGAATGGTCAGCGCGTCAGTTTGGGAGGCAGAAGTTCTCGGTGGCGGCCTGCGTGTCGGCCCACTCCGCGACGGTTTCGGCCGGGATCAGCGCGACCCGCCAGTCGGCGTAGAGAAAGTGGGAGCCATCGGCGTGACGGTGGATCGCGGCATCGGCCTCGATCTTCTGCAGGACCTGCTTGCGGGCCACGGTGAGCGAGGTGAACCAGGCGTGGTTGTGGACGTGGTCGTTCTCGATGATCGGCGCCTTCTGGTCGGCGATCTCGAAGGCGGCGAGCGTCTTCGACGTGGCCTTGAGCTTGTTGCGGTTGGTCACGGCCAGCGTGCGGGGTTCATCCGTGAGGTAGGCGTTCATCACGTAGCTCGTGAGCCGGGCCTCGAGCCGGTCGGCCGCCTTCTGGTCGTCGGGGCAGATTCGGATCGCGTCGACGCTCTCCATGAACGGGTTGATCGTGTAGATCCAGGACCGCTCCACGTCGCCCGAGGCGTTGTGGGACGTGTCCGGAAACTGGCCGCGATGGGCGTCGCAGAACTGTCCCATGGCGAGGCCCACCTGCCGCAGATTGCTCGCGCACTGCGTTCGCCGGGCGGCCGCCCGCGAGGCCTGGACGGCCGGCAGAAGCAGGCCGATGAGCACCGCGATGATGGCGATCACGACGAGCAGTTCCACGAGCGTGAAACCACGACGGCGATATATGCGATTCAATGTCATGTGCAACTCAGTTGCATTAAAGACTGGGCGAAGGGCCGCGTCAAGAGCAGGGCGTGGACGGCATCCGACAGGAGGGCGGGAACCACCAGAAGGGCTCGACCGTGTGAGGTCGGCACGACGCGGGGCCGCTGTCGGGCCGCAGGGCCAATCCAGCCGGCTTCGCCGGGGAAAGGCACCACGCCCAGGTCATCACGCGGTCACGAGCGGTTCCGAAAGCAGCCGCGGATTCACCGCCAGACGAGGCGGAGTTGACGGCTCCCTACCGTTCTAGGGCCGGAATCACCGGCGGTCAAGAAACGGCCGCCATGAAAAACGATGGAAAACGTCGGCGATTGTGTCGGTTCCTGGGGGAGTTTAGGCTGCGATTTCTCGTCTCGAGCCCCGTCTGTGAGCCGGATACTGGCGAGCGGTTCGTCTTCTCTCTGGAACGTCGTCGCATGGCCAATCACCGCGATTTTTCCCGCCCGAGGCAGGCCCCCGGCCGTCCGTCACAGCCCGAGGCTGGGCCGACCGGGGCGACATCCGACACCGCCACCCGGTGGAGGAACCTGCTGCTCAAGGCTGCGGTCATCGTGCTGGCGGCGCTCTGGGTCTACTCGCCCGTCTGCCACCCGGTTCACCACGCCGACTGGCTCTGGGATGACGACCAGCTGCTCACGGCCAACCTCACGGTGCAGCACAGGCTGAGCCCCGATCCGAGCGTGCCGCCCGACGACCTCAGCACACTCCTGAAGCTCTGGTTCTCGCCCGACGGTGCCGACTATTTCCCGCTGAGCTACACCGCGCTGTGGGCCCAGTGGCCGTTCTTCCAGATGGACCCGCGCACGGGCGGGCCCGTGCAGCCCGGCGGGCCGGCGGTGCCATGGCCGACCGGTTATCACGCGACGAGCGTGGTGCTGCACGTGATTGGATCGCTGTTGCTCTGGCGGTTGTTCGCGGCGATGAAGATCCCATTCGCGTGGTTCGGCGCTGCGCTCTTCGCGGTCCATCCGGTGTGCGTTGAGAGCGTGGCGTGGGTGTCGGAACTCAAGAACACGCTGTCGATGCCCCTGTTCCTGCTCGCGGCGATCAACTTTGTGAAGTTCGACGATGCCACCGACGAGGACGGGCGACGCTGGTCGTGCTACGCCCTGGCGATCGTCTTCTTCCTGCTGGCGATGTTCGCCAAGACCTCGGTGGTGATGTTTCCGTTCGCGATCATCCTCTACGGCTGGTGGAAGCGCGGGTTCGCACTCGATCGCAGCGGTCTGGCAGCCCTGATGTTGGTCGGCGCCGGGCTGGTGATCACGCTTCTCCCCGAACTCTGGTGGCTGAAGGCCCTCGGAAAGGGGCAAAGCACCTGGATGACCTTCCTTGCCAGCCAAGTGATCGCGGCGATCGGAGTGCCGGTGAGCATCCTCGCGGTCGCCCTGACGAGCCCCGATCACAACGAAGGCCAGACCACCCGGTCGCGTCGCGACAGCATGTGGACCTACGTCGCCTATGCCCTGCCGTTCTTCTGGATTTCGCTGGGGCTGGGATTGTGCACCTACTACTACCAGCACGCCCGGGCCATCGGCCAGGAAACGATCAACGTCCCTTCGTATCTGGGCAACGGGGTGGCGGCCTACCGCGACGGCATCATCCGCATCGCCGTGGACGAGAAGACTTCGGACCGGACCGTGGCCATCCACAGCCGGGACGAGAAGCTGATGTTCAAGGGGCCGCTGAACCAGGAGGCCGACTACGCCGCCGTGCCCACCGAGTGGCAAAACCGGGTGCGAAGCATCAGCAGCGGAATCGGCTTGCCGTCGATCAAGGGCATCCTGTCCCGCCTGGCGATCGCAGGCACCTCGTTGCTCTTCTACCTCGCCACGGTCTTCTGGCCGGTGAATCTGCTGCCGATCTACACCCGCTGGGACATTGACCTGCTCGACATGTCGAAGGGCAGCCAGGTGGTGGAGATGCTCGCCTACCTGCTCCCGATCCCCGTGATCCTCGCCTCGGCCTGGTGGTTCTGGCAGAACCGCGCCACCTGGGGGCGGCACGTGATCTTCGGCGTCGGGTTTTTCCTGCTGATGGTCGCCCCGGTGCTCGGGTTCGTCACGATCTCCTACATGCGGATCACGTGGGCCGCCGACCACTTCATCTACCTGCCCATGATCGGCGTGATCGCGCTGATCGCCGCCGCCGTGGCGGGCTGGTACGACCGGCTCCCGACGGGCGAGCGGCCGCTGCTGGTGGCTGGCTGTGCGGCCGGCCTCGCCGTGCTCACCTGGATCTCCTACGGGCTCGCGGTCACGTGGGTGAACGAAGACCAGCTCTGGACCCACACCCTGCAGCACAACGAGAACGCCTGGCAGGCCCACAACCGGCTCGGCGCCAAGAAGTTCGCCCGCGGCCACGTGGACGACATCCCTGTGCCGTCAGTGTCGCAGCTCGACCCAGCGACACAGGTGAAGATCAAGGGCGCCCTCCATCACTTCACGCGCTCGACCGCCCTGCGGCCCGACCTCGGCGAGACCCACAACAACCTCGGCACGGCGCTGTCGGCGAAGGGGCGGCTCGACGAGGCGATCGAGCAGTTCAAGGAGGCCGTCCGGGTCACGCCGCACGTGCCGGCAATCCACATCAATCTCGCCAATGCCCTCGCCGCCGGCGGCCGCTTCCCGGAGGCCGAGATGAAGTACCTGGAGTTGATCCAGGGGATAGAGAAGGCGCACGCCGACGCCATCAAGGCGACCGGCAACCCGAACATCCCCCTTGATCCGGGCGTTGCGGCCCTGATCAACAACTACGGCGTGACGCTCTTCAAGCAGGGGAAGAAGGACGAGGCGATCACCGCGTTCCGTCGAGCCCTGGCGATCAACCCCACGCTCAAGGATGCCCGCGAAAGCCTCGCGCTGGCCACCGGCGAGACGCCGATGCCCGCCGAGGCCACACCCCCTGCCGCGGAGCGGCCGCCGGCCCCTTCGCCGTCGCCGCCAACCCCGTTGCCGATGTCGGTCCCGCAGTCGCCGACCCTCGGGCCAACGTCGCCGTAGCGGCCTCCGTCAGGCTCGTTTGAGGTCGCGGAGGGCGGCGAGCAGCGGCTCGCGGTGGTCGGGGTGGGCGATCGAGGCGAGGAGCCGGCCCCGCTCGGCGAGCGAGCGGCCGTGGAGGTCCACGGCGCCGTATTCCGTCACGACCCAGTGCACGTGGCCGCGGGTGGTGACCACTCCGGCGCCGGGCTTCAGCTGGGCCACGATCCGCGACACGCTGCCGCCCGCGGCCGTCGAGGGCAGGGCGATGATCGGCCGGCCGCCCCGGCTCATGGCCGCTCCGCGCACGAAGTCCATCTGGCCGCCGATCCCCGAGTAGACCCGGTGGCCGATCGAGTCGGCGCAGACCTGGCCGGTGAGGTCGATCTCGAGCCCCGAGTTGATGGCGACCACGTTCTCGATCTTGCGGATGAGGTTCGTGTCGTTCGTCCGGTCGCAGGGGTGGAACTCGACCAGCGGATTGTCGTCGATGAAGTCGTAGAGCTTCCGGCTTCCGACCACGAAGCTGGCGATCGTCCGGCCGGGGTGGATCGTCTTCCTGGCGTTGGTCACCGCCCCCGACTCGATCAGCCGCACGACGCCGTCGGAGAACATCTCGCTGTGGATGCCGAGGTCGCGACGATGCTCGAGCCTCGCGAGGACCGCGTTGGGGATGCCGCCGATGCCGAGCTGCAGGCAGGCTCCGTCGTCGACGAGCGCGGCGACGTGATCGCCGATCTTCTCCTCCACCTCGGTCGGCGGCAGGGGGGCGTGGCCCGGCAGGTCGCGGTCGGTCGACGTCCAGGCGGCGAGCCGGTCGAGCGGCACCGCCGTGTGGCCGTGGGTTCGCGGCATCCGGTCGTTGATCTCGGCGAGCACGATGCCGGCCGAGTCGACGGCGGCCCGCGCGGTGTCGATGCTCGTCCCGAGCGAGCAGGTGCCGTGGCGATCCGGCGGCGAGAGCTGCACGAGCGCCGCGTCGAGCCGCACCCGGCCGCTCGTGAACAGGCTCGGGATGTCGGAGAGGAAGATCGGCACGAAGTCGGCCCGGCCCTCGGCCACCGGCTCGCGGAGGCCGGCGCCGGTGAACAGCGAGATCGAACGAAAGCGGCCGGCATGTTCGGGCGCGGTGAAGGCCAGCGGCCCCTCGAGGTGGAGATGCCAGAGCTTCACGCCGACGAGGTCGGTCCGCCGGGCGAGGGCGTCGAGCAGGGGCGTGGGGGTGGCCGCCGCGCCGTGGATGAACAGGTTCATGCCGCTCGTGATCCGCGACACGACCGCATCGGCCGACTCGGCTCGGGCTTTCCAGGACTGCATGAAGTGCCTCCGGTTCCTACGATACTCCGGACCTCGTGAGGACACCCATGCCCCGTTCGCTCGTGATCGTTCTCGGTGACCAGCTCGATCGGGCCGGCGCCGCGTTCGACGGCTTCGACCGCTCCCGCGACCGCGTCTGGATGGCGGAGGTCGCCGGGGAGAGCACCCACGTCTGGACGCACAAGGCGCGGATCACCGTGTTCCTTGCCGCCATGCGACACTTCCGCGACCGGCTCACGGGCGAGGGGATCGCGGTCGACTACACGGAGCTCGCGAGCGCGCCGCGGAAGGGCGAGCCCGTCACGCTCGCCGCGGCGCTGGCCGCGAGCCTGCGGCGGCTGGCGAAGGCGGGCTGGCGGCCTGAGCGGCTCGTCGTCGTCGAGCCCGGCGAGTGGCGGGTGCGGGAGGCGCTTCGCGAGGCCGCCACGGCCGCGGGCCTCCCGCTCGAGATCCGGACCGACCGCCATTTCTTCTCGACCCCGGAAGAGTTCGCGGCCCATGCGAAGGGCCGCAAGCAGCTGCGGCTCGAATACTTCTACCGGCCGCTGCGGGAGAAGTTCGGCGTGCTCATGGACGACGGCGAACCGGCCGGCGGCCAGTGGAACTTCGATGCCGAGAACCGCGGGGCGTTTTCCAAGGCCGGCCCCGGCGTCCTGCCGGCGCCGGTCCGCTTCGCGCCCGACGCGGTGACGAGGGGTGTGATCGAACTCGTGCGCGGGCGATTCGCCGAGCATCCCGGCAGCCTCGATCACTTCGACTGGCCGGTGACCCAGACCGATGCGCGGGCCGCCCTCGACGACTTTCTCACGCACCGCCTCCCGCTCTTCGGCCGCTACCAGGATGCGATCTGGACCGGCGAGCCCTGGCTCTACCACGCGCGGCTCTCGCAGGCGATGAACATGAAGCTTCTCGATCCCCGCGAGGTCGTCGCCGGCGCCGAGCGGGCCTGGCGGGAGGGAAGGGCGCCGCTCGAGGCCGCGGAGGGATTCATCCGGCAGGTGATCGGCTGGCGGGAGTACGTCCGGGGCGTCTACTGGCAGTTCATGCCGGAGTATCTCGACCGCAACGCCCTCGGGGCCGACCGGTCGCTCCCGAACCTCTACTGGACCGGTGCCACCGAGATGAACTGTCTCCGCGACGCCGTCGGCCAGACGCTGGAATACGGCTACGCCCACCACATCCAGCGGCTGATGGTGACGGGGCTCTTTGCCCTCCTCTTCGGCGTGGATCCCAAGCGGGTTCACGAGTGGTATCTCGCCGTCTACGTCGACGCAGTCGAGTGGGTGGAGCTTCCCAACACGCTCGGCATGAGCCAGTTCGCCGACGGTGGGGTGATGGCGTCGAAGCCCTACTGCGCGACCGGCGCCTACATCGACCGGATGAGCAACGCCTGCAAGGGCTGCCGATTCGATCCGAAGAAGGCGACCGGTCCCGATGCCTGCCCCTTCACGACGCTCTACTGGGACTTTCTCGCGCGGCACGAGAAATTGCTGGCCCGAAACCAGCGGATGACGATGCAGCTCAAGAACGTCGAGCGGAAGCCGGCGGCCGACCTGCGGGCGATCCGCCGCCAGGCCGACGAGTTCCGCGACCGGATGTCCTAGCGCGGTCGCCGCCACTCAGATCGCGTCCTCGGTCTCCGGGCGGCCTCCATTGCTCACGCGATCCGGCGTCCTGCTCGGAAAGCATCACGCCGTGAGGCGTGCGTCGTCGAACCGAACGTCCGACGATCACTGCGGCTGCGGGGTGGGCAGCAGTTCGACGGGAGGGTGCGTGACCGCGGCGCCGGACGGCTCCCGGGGAGTCGGGGCGGGCGTCGGTTCCTCGGCCGTGGCCAGCACGCTCTTCGTGCCGTCGTCCGCCCGATCCGTGGGCGGGGCCGGACGAGGCGCGACGACGCTCGTCGAGGCGGGGACCTCTGGCCGGAGAGGAACGGCGGCGGGGGCGGAGGTCGCGGGCCGTGCCGTCGCCACCGCCGCCGGCAGCGGGCCACGCTGTGGCTGGGGAAGAGCGACCACGGCTCCGGGAAGCGGGCCTCCCATCGGCACGCCGGCGCGGGCCATCCGCCGCACCGTCGCCGGCCGCGGGGGCGGCGGCACCGGCACGAGCGGCGCGATCTCGGCCACGCGGGCCTCGGCGCGGGCCGCACGGGCCTCGGCGATCGACTGCCTCGCGTAGGCCCGCTCGGCGATCCGTGCGGTGACGCGTTCGGACCGCGGGGTCGCCGCGGCGGAGATGCCTGTGGAAATCGTCAGCGTGGCCAGGGCAAACAGGCCGGCAAACCGCAGGCCAAAGCGATCCGTCATGACAACTCCTCGGCGGGGTGGCGGGGCCGCGCAGAGCCCGAGTGGCTCGCATTGTCGCGGACCGATCATTGTGCCTAGAGTGTGGGCGATTCCGCAACCTTTCGGACATCCGATGACGTCCTACAACCTTACCCATCTTCGCCAGCTCGAGGCCGAGAGCATCCACGTCATCCGCGAGGTGGCGGCCGAGTTCGAAAACCCGGTGATGCTCTACTCCATCGGGAAGGACTCGGCGGTGATGGTCCGCCTCGCGGAGAAGGCTTTTTATCCGGCGAAGCCCCCGTTTCCGCTGATGCACATCGACACGACCTGGAAGTTCCAGGAGATGTACCGGCTCCGCGACGACTACGTTGCCAAGGAACTGGGCTTCAAGCTGATCGTCCACGTCAACGAGGAAGGCCGTGCCCAGGGAATCAATCCGATCACCCACGGCAGCAAGGTCCACACCGACGTGATGAAGACGCAGGCCCTGCGGCAGGCGCTCGACAAATACAAGTTCGACGCGGCCTTCGGCGGGGCCCGCCGCGACGAGGAGAAGAGTCGCGCCAAGGAGCGGGTGTTCTCCTTCCGCGACGAGTTCCACCGCTGGGATCCGAAGAACCAGCGGCCCGAACTCTGGAATCTCTACAACACGAAGGTCAGGAAGGGGGAGAGCATCCGCGTGTTCCCGCTCTCCAACTGGACCGAGCTGGACGTCTGGCAGTACATCCACCTCGAGAACATCCCGATCGTGCCCCTCTACTTCGCCAAGGAGCGGCCGATCGTCTGGCGGGACGGCGTGATGATCATGGTCGACGACGACCGGCTTCCGCTGAAGCCGGGCGAGGTGCCGGAGATGCGGCGGGTGCGGTTCCGCACCCTCGGCTGCTACCCGCTCTCGGGCGCGGTCGACTCCTCCGCCACCACGCTTCCCGAGATCATCCAGGAAATGCTCCTCACCACGTTCTCCGAACGCCAGGGCCGTCTGATCGACTCCGACGAGGCCGGCTCGATGGAGAAGAAAAAAAAGGAGGGGTATTTCTGAGCCGTGCCCGCGTTGCAGCGGACCGCGGCGAAGCCGTCGGCCGCTGAACGCTGCTTGCGGCCGAAGGAAGCATCGACCGGAACGAGCGAGTGGAGTTCATCGTGCGATCATTCCCTGGCTGCCGGCCGGGCGGAACCACGACGAGCTTGGGAGATTTCGCCCGCCGGAGTTGAAACCCTGAGCCGAAGTCGTGCGAAATATCCCCGCGAGGAGGGTTTCGCCCGGCCGGCAGCCCGACCCGAGCAGACGCCCGCGCCACCACCCACCACACCGCGCCACCACCACCCATGTCACACCAATCAGCCCTGATCGCCACGAACATCGACGAATACCTCTCGCAGCACGAGCGGAAGGAACTGCTCCGCTTCATCACCTGCGGCAGCGTCGACGACGGCAAGAGCACCCTCATCGGCCGGCTCTTCTACGAGTCGAAGATGATCTACGA